>JAPPMC010000065.1 GCA_028819235.1 Bryobacterales bacterium | reverse complement strand
GCCGATGTCCGCGAAGTCCCGCACCAGGCGAGTTGATCTTGTGCCGGCCCACCCCGCGCCGGCGCGCCGCGGGCGCTGCGTTCGAGTTCTCGATACACCGTCGAGCGGTGCCTGCCGAGACGCCTCGCCACATCATCCACGCCCAAACCGGCTGCGCGCATCGCCTCGGTCCGGGCGCGCTCGTCGGAGCTGAGCCGCTGTGCCATACTGGGAAACCTCCACCGGTTCGGATGCCGACTGGACAACCGGCCATCATGGCCGATCTGTCGCATCCACCGGTGGAGGGCGCCCGCATTCTCCCAGGTCAGGAGGCCCTTCCGGTGGACGCGCCAACCCGACAGCCCCCCACCGCACCGGTGGGTTCAGGCTAAGGGGCTGCGCGGGTAGGTGAAGATTCGTGCCTGATGCCCCCGTACTTCCTGCGTCGAGATGGCCCGTGACCTCAACGTTTACTGACCGCGCTCAGCGCCAGGCGGTCTCAAGACCCGCAGGTCAGCGCCGATCCGCGCAGCCCCTACGCGGCCCGCCACTGGACTGACACTGCGCCGGGCCGAGCCCGCTCCGGGACGCACCGCTGCGGCGAGAGCCACCCCGCCTTCTGCCGCTCGACCGCCTGTAACGCGCCATGGCCGAAGTCGAAGTCCCCCAAGATGGTTGAGTGAGCACGTGGTCCTAGTAGCATCGCCTATGCTATGGCCGTCTACCGGCATGTCATGCCCGACATGCTGGCCGAGGCGGCGGCGACGTTCGATTGCTCGGTTCAGCGGGACCGTGCGGGCGGCCCCGGCAGCTGATGCGAACTCGCCCTCGGAGTCGATCTCCCTCCAGTCAAACAGCGAGGCCTGACGTGCCCGCCCTAGTGTGGGCGCGGGAAGGCTCCCCGGCGAAGGATCCAGGACATGCCGCTTGAAGTCGTGCACGGTGAGAGCCGCAATCGAACGATCGCCCAGGCGTTGGTCGGACAACTGCAGGCGATCGTTGAGGAAGGAACCGTCTACTTGGGCTACCCGGTGCTCGCGACCGCTGACGAGCGTGTTGAGGTGGATGCCCTGCTGGTGAGTCGAGCGCACGGACTCGTTGCGTTCCTTCTGGCAGACTCGTTGCCAACCTCCGACGAAGAATGGACTGCTGTCATCGCGGAGCAGGACCGCCTGTTCGCGGTCCTCGAGAGCCACTTGAGTCGCCATGACGGTCTTCGGTCTGGGCGACATGTGGCTGTAAGCCCTGCAACGGCCACAGTGTTCGCCAGTACTCCGCCCGCTGAGGCACCGGGTGAACCCGAGGGGTTCTACGGTTCGATGGAAGCCGTTCGGGACTGGGTGGAGACTCGCCCTCCAATCAGTGCGGAGCTTGAGAGAAACCTGCAGGCAGCGCTGCAGCGAGTCACGACCATAAAGCCGGCCAAGAAGCGCAACTCGGTCACGAAGGACGACTCTCGGGGCGCCATCCTCAAGGAGATCGAGAGCGGGATCGCGAACCTCGATCGATGGCAGAAGGCCGCAGCGATCGAGAGTCCAGAGGGGCCACAGCGAATCAGGGGACTCGCTGGATCTGGCAAGACAGTCGTCTTGGCCCTGAAGGCCGCCTACTGGCACTCACAACATCCCGACTGGCATATCGCGCTGACCTTCCACTCCCGCGCCCTGTACCAGCAGATCAACGACCTAGTGACTCGATTCACGTTCGAGCACACGAATGACACGCCTGATCAGAGTCGGCTCCGAATCATCCATTCATGGGGGTCGAGCGCCCGAGCCGGCGTGTATAGCCTGATAGCGTCGGCGCTTGGTGAGCCGGCGAGGGACTGGTCGTACGCGAGGGGCAAGTACGGCATGGACGGGGCGTTCGCAGGTGCCTGTAGAGAACTGCTCGATGCCGCCCGTTCACATGACGTTCAACCGATATTCGACGCGGTGCTGATCGACGAAGCGCAGGATCTGCCACCGGAGTTCTTCCAGCTCGTATACCTCCTTACCAAAAATCCGAAGCGGATTGTCTGGGGCTACGACGAACTGCAGAGGCTCTCCGAGGCCGCCATGCCCACCACGGAGGAGCTGTTTGGTACCGGCCCGAGAGGCGAGAGCTTGATCAGCCTTGCTTCGGCCGACGGAGAGCCCAGGCGCGACATCGTCCTTCCGATCTGCTATCGAAACACGCCGTGGGCTTTGGCGACCGCCCACTCGCTCGGTGTCGGCGTCTACCGTCAAGAAGGGCTGCTTCAACACCCCGATGAGCCGACCCTCTGGCGAGATGTCGGCTACAACGTCATGCATGGGAGCCTGTCTCCGGGGTCGCATGCGACCTTGGAGCGTTCGGCCGCGAGCTACCCGTCGTACTTCCCAAGGCTGCTCACCCCCAAGGACTCGGTCGTGGTTCGATCATTCTCGACCCGGGAAGAGCACGACGCGTGGATCGCGAGTGAGATTGAGCGCAACTTGGCTGAGGACGAACTCGAACCGGACGATGTCCTCATCGTCCTTCCGGACTCTTACAGGGCGAAGTCGCGCGCCCCGCATCTGATACGGCAACTCAGCCGTCGAGGCATCCAGTCCCATCTTGTCGGAGTGAATTCAAGCGTCGACGAGGTGTTTCAGCCGGAGTCCGTCGCAATGGCGCACATCTACCGCGCCAAGGGCAACGAGGCACCGGTGGTGTACGCGGTCGATAGCCAGCACGCCGCGGGCCAGTTCAACGCAGTCACGAAGAGGAACAGCCTCTTCACAGCCATCACCCGGAGTCGCGCCTGGGTCCGCATCACCGGCTGGGGCGAGCATATGGACCCGATCCGCCGTGAGGTCGAAACCATCTTCTCCAATGACTTCAAGCTCGAATTCACCATTCCGACGAGGGACGAGCTAGCGAAGCTGCGGCATCTTCATCGGGACCGGCCCGAGGGCGTCGAGGAGTCGCTCCGGAAAGCGACCGAGGGCCTCTCTGTGTTCCTTGAGGCGTATGAGCGGGGAGAGTTAGATCTGCATGACCTGCCACCTGACCTTCGAACCAAGCTGATCCTCAGCCTCAGATCTGGCGCCCCGGATGACGACCGTTAGGACCATTCGAGATCAGATTCGCAACGCAATTGACTACTTGCGTGACGCGGAACTGGCACGGTTCACGACCGAGATCTCCATGGGATCGACCGTGGTCTCCTGGCACGCTCCCGGTCGTAGAGGGGCATTCATTGAGAGCTTCGACCATCCGACGATCAACCAGTACTTGACATGGCTCGCAAGCGGCGACTATTCGGCGCTCCTCTATGACGGCAGCCTCATCCAACTCTCTTACGAGGTGGCGGACGGCGAGGTATCACGGCATCGGCTGTGTTACTTCCCATGCCCCTACGACCTCGACCTCGGTCTACTCAAGGAAGGGGTGCCCGCGGCCGATGTTGTCGACCTCTGCCGAGACTCGGACGCCAGCATGCGTTCGCCGATTCGCTTTGACTTCGACCGCCAAGCAGCAGCCCAGGGGCACCCTGCGAGCCACTTCACCATCAACGGCGTCGACTGTCGGATCCCATGCGTCGCGCCGCTTCACGTGATGCGGTTTCTCGACTTCATCTTCCGCCACTTCCACATGCAGCTCCACGCCGCTCACCGCCCCTTCTTCGCGGCAGCACATGCGCAGCACATAGGTCCACCGTCACTAGAGGACGATGATCGCAGACAAGTCTACCTCTCATGGGATGTCCACGCGACGGCCACTGGCGGAACGCTCGGACGATAAGCTGCGCTGACGGCATCTTCGAGGCCACGGCCTCATATCTACAACGAATTCCCAATTCAGGACACTAGAGTTGCTGGCCCTAAGCCTGAATCCGCCGGGTGACGGCTATATTGGGCTCTAGCGGTCTCGGTGAGTGATGAGTTTGCCGGCGCTTCGCGTTTGAGGGTGGAGTAGGGGCGCTGACCATCCGCGCCTGAACGCGAGGGATCCCCCAGTATCGGCGCTTCGCAACGGTCGAGAACTGGAGGATCCCTGTGGAGGACAACCCCTGCGCGCGTGTGCGAGCTGTTGGTGGGCGGACTCCACCGGTGGATGCAAGTGATCGGCCATGATGGCCGGTCGCACCAC
>JAPPMC010000023.1 GCA_028819235.1 Bryobacterales bacterium | reverse complement strand
GCCACAAGGGACCTCATCCTGTCAACCCCCAAGATCTGTGGCACGGGCAGGGCGCGGGACCCGATGATACCTTGTACACTTCCCGGCGGTGGCGGCGGCAGGCCCCCTTGCCCGGGTGTGACCGCATGACGGTAAGCCGGGATCAACCAAAGCTCAAGCGAACGTCGCTGCACGCCATGCACTGCAGGAGCGGGGGGCGGATGGTGCCATTCGGCGGATGGCACATGCCTGTCCAGTACTCGGGGATCGTCTCCGAGCATATGGCTGTGAGGTCGGGTGTCGGCCTGTTTGACGTCAGCCACATGGGGGAAGTGGAGATCCGCGGGCCCGAAGCCGTCGACCTGATCGACGCGGTCTGCTCCAACCGCGCCGCCAGCCTGAAGGACGGACAGGCCCAGTACTCCGGACTGCTCAACCCGCAGGGGGGATTCGTCGACGACCTGCTGGTCCACCGGTTGGCAGCGGACCACTACATGCTATGCGTCAATGCAGCTAACCAGGAGGCGGACTTCGCCTGGTTCCGCGAGAACAACACATTCGACGCAGAGGTCAGGTTCGCGAGCGACGACTACGCCCAACTCGCCATTCAGGGACCGAAGGCACTTGACGTGGCTTCCGAGCTGGCAGAGAACGATCTGTCCAAGGTGCGATACTACTGGTTCGTGCGATGCAGGTTCGCCGGCGAGCCAGCATTGGTCGCCCGCACGGGTTACACGGGCGAGGATGGATTCGAGGTGTACGTCTCCCCGTCGGCAGCCGAGCAGGTCTGGACTGCGATCCTCGAAGCGGGGAAACCCCACGGCATCCTTCCCTGCGGGCTGGGTGCCCGGAACACGCTCAGGCTCGAGGCCGCGATGTCCCTTTACGGACATGAAATCGACGCTTCGACCACCCCCTACGAGGCCGGTCTCGGGTGGATTGTCAAGCTCCAAAAGCCCGAGTTCTGTGGCCGCGACGTGCTGGCCCGCCAGAAGCGTGCGGGCGTGCGGAGGAAGATCGCAGGTTTCGAGATGACGGGCCGGGGCATTGCCAGAGATGGCTACAGGGTCTTGGTCGACGGCAGCGCCGCGGGTCGCGTGACCAGCGCGTCTCCCGCGCCAGCGCTGCGCAGGAACATCGGGCTCTGCATGCTGCCGCTAGAGCATTCGCAGCCGGGACAGGAGATCGAGGTCGAAATCCGGGGACGCGCCGTCCCCGCCAGAATCGTGCGAACGCCCTTCTACAAGCGGTCAAGGACATGAGCCTGATGGAATATCCAGAGGATTGCAAATACACCAAGGAACACGAGTGGGTGCGAATCGTCGGCGACAACGCCGAGGTCGGCATTACCCACCATGCGCAGGACCAGCTTGGGGACGTCGTCTTCGTAGAGCTCCCTAGCGTGGGCACAAAGCTTCAGGCGGGCGGAGCGTTCGGAGCTGTGGAATCCGTCAAGGCAGTCTCGGACATCTACGCCCCCATCAGTGGCGACGTCGTCGAGGTCAACGACGAACTGGTGGACGCGCCTGAGCGGATAAACGACGACCCCCACGAACAGGGCTGGCTGCTGCGAATGACCGTTGCAGATCGAAGAGAACTCGCCACCCTTCTCGACGCACGGCAGTACGCGGAGTATGTAGCGGCCGAGGTTGAGGGCTGATCCGGGGCCCTGCGTGCGCTACCTCCCAAAATCTCCCGCCGAGCGCGAGGAGATGCTGGCGAGCTTGGGCCTGCAATCCAGCGAGGATCTGTTCTCAAGCATCCCTGGGAACATCCCCCGCTGCGGGCACCTCGCAATCCCCTCCGGCCTGTCCGAGTTCGAAATCCGTGCCTACTTCGAGCGGCGGGCGCGTGATGCCGCCCAAGGCTACGCTTGTTTTCTCGGCGCAGGGGCCTACAGCCACTTCCGGCCTGTCGTGGTCGATTCGATCGCCACACGCGGCGAGTTCCTGACGGCTTACACCCCCTATCAGGCCGAGATTTCGCAGGGGGTGCTGACGGGGATCTTCGAGTTCCAGACGATGGTCGCCCAGCTGACGGGCATGGAAGTCGCCAACGCGTCCATGTACGACGGCTCCACAGCCGTTCCCGAGGCCGGCATGATGGCCGCAAGGATCACGAGACGCACTCGGCTCTTGGTGGCCAGCTCTGTTCACCCCGAGTATCGGCAGGTGCTTGACACCTATTTTCGTCATCAGGGCCTGCAGGCGGAGACAGTGCCATTCCAGGGCGACACCGGCCAGGTCGACATGGAGGCCCTGGACTCTCGGCTTTCGGGGGATGTTGCCGCCGTCCTTGTCCAATCGCCGAACTTCTTCGGCGTCGTCGAGCAAGTCAAGGACTTGGCCGATCTGGCCCACGGGTCCGGCGCACTACTCGTGGTCATCTTCTCGGAAGCCGCCTCGCTCGGCCTGCTGAAGCCCCCGGCGTGCGCCGACATAGTGGCAGGGGAACTCCAGTCTTTCGCGCACCCGCCGAGCTTCGGAGGCCCATACGTCGGAGTGCTCGCGACCAAGAAACGCAACATCCGTCAGATGCCCGGTCGGCTCGTTGGCCAGACCGTAGACTCCAATGGCCGTCGGGCTTACTGCCTTACCCTCGCGACCCGCGAACAGCACATCCGGCGCGCGAGAGCTACCTCCAACATCTGCACGAACCAAGCCCTCGTCGCGCTGATGGCCACCGTATACATGGCGCTCTTGGGCAAGTCCGGACTCCGGGAACTCGCGGAGCAGAACCTGGCAAAGGCCCACTTCCTGTCTGCCAAGATTCGCGAGTCCGGTGCTGAGCCGGTCTTCACCGGGCCATTCTTCAACGAGTTCGCAGTGCGGCCAATGGCCAGATCGGCCGACGAGGTCAACCGGGCCGCTCTGGGAAACGGCATCATCGGAGGACTCGACCTCGGCCGGTTCTATCCCGATCTGGCCGGAGCGCTGTTGGTCTGCGCGACGGAGACCGCCACGCGCGACCAGATGGAGCGCTATGCCGCGTGCTTTGGAGGGGACCACAGTGAGTAGAGTCCGGCGGCATGTCACGCTCGACGAGCCGCTGCTGTTTGAGCGCTCGTCCCCTGGCAAGTCCGGCTGCCAGCTTCCGCCTCTCGACGTACCAGAAGTGGACGCGGAGCAGGCCTTGGGCAGCAATTTGGTCAGGCGCGAAGTCCGAGGATTTCCGGAGGTCAGCGAGGTCGAAGTCGTACGCCACTTCACCCGTCTGTCGAGTTGGAATTACGCCATCGACCTAGGGCTCTACCCACTGGGTTCGTGCACCATGAAGTACAACCCTCGGCTCAACGAGGCCGTAGCGCGGATCGACGGCATCGCTAGCGCCCACCCCTACCAACCGGAATCCCTCTCACAAGGCCTACTCGAGATCCAGAGGACCCTGGAGGCGTTCCTGGGCGAGATCTGCGGCATGGATGCAGTAACCCTCCAGCCTGCAGCGGGTGCCCACGGCGAGCTGACGGGCCTGTTGCTGATCAGGGCCTACCACGAGGCCAATGGTGACCCGCGCCGCGTCGTGCTAATCCCCGATTCCGCCCACGGAACAAATCCCGCGACTGCGAGCATTGCCGGTTACGACGTGCTGGAGATCGCCTCTAATGCGAGTGGAATGATCGACGTTGCGCGGTTAAAGGCGGCGGTCGACGACAGCGTCGCCGCCCTGATGGTGACAAACCCGAACACCGTCGGCATCTTTGAACGGGACATACAGGAAGTCGCCAGAATCCTGCATGCGGGCGGAGCCCAGCTCTATATGGACGGGGCCAACATGAACGCCCTGGCGGGGATCGCGCGACCTGGAGATTTCGGCGTGGACGTGATGCACCTCAATCTCCACAAGACCTTCTCCACGCCCCACGGAGGCGGGGGCCCGGGGGCTGGGCCGGTCGCGGTCCGGGAACACTTGGAGCCCTTCCTTCCCCTGCCACGCATCTTCGACGACCCTCACGGCCTTCGGTTCGACTGGGACCGCCCGAAGTCGATCGGCAGGGTGCGCGCATTCTACGGGAACTTCGGTGTGTTGGTGCGCGCGCTGTCCTACATCCTGGCCCACGGAGGGGACGGGTTGCGCAACGCCACCGTCGACGCAGTGCTCAACGCCAACTACGTGCGCAAGGGCTTGGAAGGCCACTACGACCTTCCCTACAACGCGGCTTCGATGCACGAATGCGTCTTCAGCGACAGCCGCCAATCGCGTCGCGGCGTGAAGACCGGGGACATCGCCAAGCGGCTGATCGACTACGGATTCCACCCGTACACCGTGAGCTTTCCGCTAATCGTTCGCGGAGCGCTGATGATCGAGCCGACGGAGACCGAGAGCAAGAGGGAGCTGGACGCCTTCATCAGTGCAATGCAGGCTATCGCTGAGGAGGTCGAGCGGGATGCGGACTTAGTACGGAAGGCTCCCTTCAACACTCGCACCAGCCGAGTGGACGAGACAAGAGCTGCCCGCAAGCCCGTGGTCGTTTGGGAGCCGCGATCGCGAAAATAGCGGGGCGAGGGGACCGTCGAAGGTTTAGTGACCCACCCCAGCCGCACTACGCATCGCGAGAGCGGTTTCGGGAGGACTCGGCTCCGGCGTGCAGAGGCGTGACGACGATCGGCCACTTTGCGCTTCGCCAATGCCGCCTCCGCGCGTCGCCAGCGTCTTCCGGCACTTGGTGGGTATTTTCGGTTGCGAGGTTGAACTGAGTGATGTCAGGGCTCGATGGAACGTACCGCCTTGAGGGATGCCAACTGCTGCGGCAAGACGGGGTAGTCGAGGAACCCTACGGCTCCGATCCAGAGGGCCTGCTGGTGTACTCTCCCAGCGGCTTCTTCAGCGGCCACGTCATGCGAAAGGGGCTGCCGAGATTCCGCCGGGGCGCCAGACTGGCAGATCCCGCGCAGACCAAGGCAGCGTTTCTGGGCTACATCGGGTACTTCGGCAGGTTCAGCGTCGATGAGGCGGCCAAGACCGTGACACATAGCGTTCTCGGAAGCTGGCATCCAAACTGGGTCGGCACCGCTCAAGTCCGTCACTTCCGGTCGTCAGGGAACCGGCTCCTACTTGAGACCCCGATACTGGGCTCGGGCGGGAAATCTCGTCGCATCCGCCTCATGTGGAGACGGGTCGGGGGCGCGCCCTAAGGACTTGTTGCCGAAAACCCCGGTGTCCGTCGCCATCGCGCCGATGCGTACCCATACGTTGCGACCTGTGCCCACTCTTTCCCGCGAAGCCATTCCGGTGTGGAGACAGTGCCTCGCTGCAGGCCCGCACTCCGTGGCTCAATTGTCCGGTTGATGGTCGGTCAAGACCCTCGAGCAGGTAGCCAATTCCCGGTGAAGCCCCGTTCGTGGCGGCTGAGAACGGCGTCGTTCAGGAGAGGCCGTCGTTGTTGCGACTGCGAGCTGTAAGTCTCGGTTGCGATGGGTAGCCTTCTGCCCATCTTCGCGAAGAAGCCGTGCTTCCCACCTAGATGACCACTGCGGGCCACAGGTGTCGCACTATTCGCAGGAGTCGAGAGACGTTGGAGTGCTCTGATCGTGAGCTAGAGAGTTCCCACGACCATCTCCCAAGGCGCCACGAGTCGACACTTATGAGCAATCCTTCAGGTCTCTGTGCAACGGTCGCGACGGGTGAATCAGCTTGCCCACGGTATGCCTTCCACGGCACTTCAGGCAGTCTGGACGGCGAAGCGACCTGCGCGAGATGCGAGACTCAAGCGTAATCACTGGTGGAACACTCCAGACCTAGCTCCAAGAATCGGGACCGGACATGCAGCCCCATACCGAAATGTGTGAGCCAAAAGGGGACTCACTTTTCCGGCTCTAAAAAATCTTTTTCGGTTCGCACTGTAGCGGTCGCTTTATCTTGTAATACAGGGATATTCCAATAGTCGACTGGAGACAGCTTGGAGCCTTGAGAACGGACATAAAGATGCAGAGCAAGTGGCGTAGGTGTCAAGTCCGCCGTCCCACTTGACAGGTTAATTCCACCGCCCCGACCACGCCCAGTATTCGGCCCGATGAGGCCTAGTTCTCGAAGATGGTCCAACTCTCGATCAATACGGTGAATATCTTGGACACCTAACAAGCTGGGGAGGTCCTTTACTAGAAACCCCTCGAATGGTTCCGAAATGGCCAACCCTTGTATCACCTTCTTGCTTGACTTTTCTACTGCAAATCTTAGAACGGAAACCTCGAACGACGACATCTGTTTCAAGAGGTTCATAAAGAGCAAATTTTCGTCCGATTGGCCATCGATAGATGTCGCAGAAGCTAGCAGACCGGACCACAGTTCTTGAACAGAGTCATCTTCTATCCAAGACGATTCTTCAATCGCTAGATTCGCCAAACGCGGACTCAAGCGATCGGTACCAACTGGCTCATTAGACAGATATATCTTGTTTGCCCTGTCAAGCATCCGCATTGCATTTCTTGCACGCCAACCAGAAATCCGGTCTCGAAGTGCAAGACCGAGTTCTTCCGCAGCTGGGAGGCACAAGCGAGACAGGAAAGCTGCTGCCCCATCGACAACCCCTTGCGTAACGATTCTCAATGATCCAGTAAGCTCTTCTAGCCCAAGGAGTTGGAGTGCTTTCTTTTGACTCACGACCGATTCACCATTCGAGGACACCAACTCCCATGCGGGTCAAGCCTAACGAAAAACTACCGCCCACAAACTCATTGGAGAGCCCGAATTCAGAGCGAGCATCTTATTGCGCTCTCGTGTTAGTCGTCAATCATAGCAGCCAAGTCTGCAATGGTCCCGCGGCAAGCGGCATGCGCTCGCCACGGTGGTTGCCTTGGCGATCCTCGCCAAGATGGGCATCTGCGTCGGCGTGACCGCCACTGCAGAGTTTGCGTTCCTGCCCACCCAAGGCCAGGACGAGGCCGTCCACCGTATAGCACAGTTACAGTTTGTGCAGGAGGAGGCCCTAGAGCAACAGGTGCACGATAGGAGTGGAAGAGTGCTGGGGCACATCCCCGACGTGGCCATGACATGTGCCCTGGGCCTCGCGGCAGATGGCCGGGAGTCGCCACATGCTGTTAGCCACGGTGGAGCATGGCAACAGAATCGTGGTGGGCCACTAGGCGATTGACAGCTAGATCAACGAGATCCCGGCTCTGCGCCCGGTAGGCGGCCGAGGGGAGCTCAAGGGACGCGGCCACCTCCCTGGTCGAGCAGCGCGGAGGTGCTTGCCGCGCTGTACCCCCACCTGCCTACGCTCCAAGCAGTGGCCGCACGAAGACGAGGCCCACACTCCGGTCTCAGCATGCGGGTGGACATACAACAGGCTCCGGCCATCCGCTATGGATTGAGATGGGAATGGCCGTACGTCGAGAATCGAAGCGCCCGCGAGCAAATCGTGCACTGGGGAATGAGAGCTAGTGGAAGCGCCGGAATCTTGCGTTGGCAAGATTGAGCATCGACGGACGCTACCACGCAAGCCCGAATCCGGCTAGGCTGCGACTTGGGGGGAGCCGACGTCCTCTCTGCGTCTCCAATGTTCGACCCTCGGCAACCGCGCGACCGGCTGCCCAGCGCGCCGATGCCCACTGGTGCCACCTTCAGCCGACACGCCAAGCCGATCTCCGCCTACCAATTGCCCCGCCAGTCCTCTCCCATCCCAGCGGCACCGGACTAGGTTGTCGTCGCAGAGGACGACTCAAAACTGCTGGCTTAAGGGC
The DNA here is from genome assembly GCA_028819235.1 of Bryobacterales bacterium. Lineage (GTDB taxonomy): Bacteria > Acidobacteriota > Terriglobia > Bryobacterales > UBA6623 > VXMF01. The sequence goes on along the minus strand of JAPPMC010000023.1, from coordinate 34,138 downwards.
GACCTGATCTGGCCTTCTGCACGGCGGGAGACCCTGATCGTTCTCAACCTATACTGGTGCGGAGCCGTCAGCGCAATTGCCCTGTTCCGCGCATCAGAATGAAGATCTCGTCTTATCGAACGCAGCTGGCCTGTCCATCGAAGCTCGCTGACCCGAATCGCGAAGCCATCGCCACAAGTCTGGCGAATTTCGTCACCATCGAGCTGCAGACCGATGACGGCTTCGAAGGGATCGGCTACTCCGGTTTCGTTCCCGTCGAGATGCTGACCGGGCTGAAGGCGACGCTCGACGCGCTCGCGGAGTGCGCCGTAGGCGAAGACCCCCGCCACATCGAAGCCATCGGTGCCAAGCTGTTGGCCCTTGGAGGCCAGGGCGCCCCGGCGGGAGCGGTCACGTCGGCAGTCGCAGCTATCGACGTGGCGCTCTGGGACATACGGGGCAAGCAGCTCGGCATGCCGCTGTTCCGGCTGCTTGGCGGGGACTCGCGGCGCGTCTTAGCGTACGCGAGCGGTTTCCTGTGGCGCGAATATGACGCCGCTGCGCTCGTCGAGACCAGCCTGGAGCTCGTCTCAAGCGGATTCCGGGCCATGAAGTTCCGCATGGGCCGCCACGAAGACATCTTTAAGGAAGTGCACCGAATGCAGGCCTTGCGCTCAGCCGTGGGGGAGAGAGTAGCCCTGATGGTGGACATCAACCAAGGCTGGGACGTGAGCACATCCATCCGCGTCGGCCGCGAAATGGAGGCGTGCGGCCTGTACTGGCTCGAGGACCCGATCGACCATCAGGATTATGAAGGCTTGGCCCGCATCGCCGACGCCCTCGACACTCCGATCGCAACCGGGGAGTACCACTACGGAATTGCACCCTTCGCGCACATGCTGCAGAGGGAAGCCGTGGATGTCGTCATGGTCGACTTGCTTCGGGCGGGCGGCATCACTCCGTGGATGAAGGTCGCGCACATGGCCGAGGCGTGGAACCGGCCGGTGGTGAGCCACTTGGCCCCAGAGATCCTCGGCCATTGTGTAGCCGCCGCCCCGAACGGCCTGATCGTGGAGCACATGCCCTGGTCCCTACACCTCTTCGAGGACTGTCCGCGGATTGATCCGAACGACGGGTGTCTCGTCCTGCCAGAAGAGCCGGGCCTAGGCTTGGCCTTTGACGAGGCAGCGATCCGCCATCTGCAGCCGTAGCCCGCAAGGCGGACTCTAGGCTCGGGCCCGACCTGCGAGCCGCAACATTCGGTGGTTCTCCGCGGACCGTCGGCAGGCAACAGGGCGGGATAGGCTCTCGAGGAAGTCAATGCCCGCAGTAGGGCAGAGCCTGAGCCGCGGCCTTGGGGCCGTCTTCGCCTGAGGCCCTTGGCCCCAGCGCGCGTGGACCCATGGAGCGGCGAGCGCACGGTCCCTGTGAGAAAATCGCATTGCATGTGCAGGTTTCTGCGATTGGGGGCGGTGGTCTGCCTCGTCGTGGGCAGTGGTGCGGCGCAAGAAGAGGACCGCGCACCTGAAGGGCCGGAAGCTGGCGCAGACCAATCAACGGAGCAAGCCGGCGATGCCCAACGCACTGCGCTCAACCTTCTTGGGGAGGTCGACGCCGAACAAGGGGAGGGCCGCCGCAACGAGAATGTCAGGATCACCCTTATCGACAACAACGTCCTGCGAGAACTCACCACGCGCATGGGCACAACCGCCACAGTGCCGTCCGACGTGCGCATAGATCAGCGATACTTTGCCGCCGAGTTCGGACAGCCGCCGAAACGGCTCCGCCGGGCCACAGCCGCGCCTGTGGCCGGCCTAAACGGTGAGTTGCGGTGGATGCACCAGAACAGCGTCACGAGCGCACGGTCTTTCTTTCAGGCTGGTGGCGTTCGCCCGGCCCACGACAACTCCTACGGCTTCACCGTCGGTACGCGGGCCTGGCGAAGTGGCTCGCTGGTCCTTGACGGCAATCAGGTGCGATCCCGTGGCAACGTCAACGGCAACGTGCTCGTTCCGACGCCGGAAGAGCGTACGCCGCTCGCCACAGACCCCGAGAAGAGGGCTTACGTCCAGCGCCTGCTCGACGCCTACCCCAACGAACTCCCCAACAGGACGGACATCAATCCGCGGGCGCTGAACACCAACGACATCCAGGCGATCAACAATGACCGTGGATCGATTCGCCTGAGGCAGGACGCAGGGCAGCGGGACCACTTGTCCATGCAATACAGCTTCACCGGCCAAAAGGTCGACGCATTCCAGCTTGTCGGGGGCCAGAACCCAGACACGACCACAAAGAACCATCTGGCGGCGGTCACATGGACCCGCGACTGGTCGGCGAATACCACCACCAGCCTTACAGGTGCCTTCGAGAGGGTCGGCAGCCTCCTCGTGTCGGAGGAGTCGGCGGTCGGCCCGTTGGTGCTGACGGGGTTCGTCGTCGAGTTCCTCGGCCCCAGCTCGAACATCCCGATCGACCGCGCACTGAACCGCTTCTCGTATGGAGCACAGGGCGAACACCGAAGGGGAGACCTGTCCCTGACCTTCGGCGCCGAGCTGACACGGCGGCAGGTGAATGGGTCGGAGGCTGAGAGCCACCGCGGGCTCTTCTTCTTCCGCAATGATTTCGGCCGGGACGCTATCACAAACATCCGCCTAGGAACGCCCAGTGTGTACCGCGTGGCGATAGGGAGCATCCACCGGGGCTTCCGCAACTGGGCGATGCAGTACTTTCTGGGCACGCAGTGGAAGTTGGCGCCCCCGTTGACCCTAAGTCTGGGGCTTCGGTTCGAGCCGGTCACCGCACCGGCGGAGGTGCGAGGGTTGACCGAGATCCCCTATGACTGCGACTGCAACAACTTCGCGCCCCGATTCGGCTTGGCCTATTCTCCGGGCGGACGCTTCGGGGTGGTCCGCGCGACATACGGGATCCACTACGGCCAGATATTCGACGTCACTTATGGCCAGTCGCGATTTAGCCCTCCGCTGAACATCAACATTGCAGTCCAAGTCCCGGACCTGATCCGACCCTTGGGTGGCCGCACCCAGCAGGACGTCGACCCGAATGCCCGGTCAACGGTGTTCCAGATGGACTCCGAACTTGCGACGCCGTACTCGCACCAATACGGGCTTGACTGGGAAGTGCCCCTTGGTGGCGGCGTGACGCTCAACTTGGGCTACGTCGGGAGCCGAACTCACAAGCTCCTCACTCTGTGGTACACGAACCGGGCAGTCCCCGTGCCGGGCATCCCCCAGACCACGCGGACCGTCAACCAGCGCCGCCCGGATCCACGCTATTACGACAACCGCTTCGGGGTAAACGGATCGAGGGGCTATTTCGACGCCGGCAAGGCGACCCTGACGATTCCCAGGTGGAAGGGCCTCAACTTGGAGGCTTCCTACTGGTGGAGCAAGGCCATCGACTTGGGAAACGATTTTTCGGGAACGGCATCTGGCAGGTCCGGCCGGCTTGGACGCAGCCAATCGGAGTTGAACTCCCATGCCGAGATGCGGGCCGTCAGCTCGTTCGACCAACCCCACTCGGCGCTCGTAAGGGCCCAGTGGCAGGCACCATCGGGCCGTGCGTTGATCGGGTCTTTGCTGGGTGGCTGGCGGCTGAGCGCGGTTGTGTTGGGCAAGTCTGGCACGCCGTTCGACGTCATCGCCGGGTCTGACGGGGAGGGATTCGGCAACGTCGACGGATCCCCGGGAGACCGCCCAAACCTGCTGGACCCATCCGGGCTCGGTCGATCAGTGGATGATCCCGACAATTCGGCCGAGCGCCTTCGCCAGGAGGCGTTCGCCTTCATCGCACCGACGGACACTGCCGGAAATCTGGGGAGGAACACCTTCCGCAAGGACGGGATATTCAACATCAACTTTGCGCTCTCGAAGCGGTGGGCCCTGCCGGGCGACACTTCTGTGACGCTGCGGGCAGAGTCCTTGAACTTTTTCAACCACCCGCAGTTCGCCGAGCCGGGCCGGGAGCTGACATCCCCAAACTTCGGGCAGATCACAAATACGCTCAACGACGGGCGAGCCTTCAAGTTCACGCTGCAGCTCTCGTTCTGACCAAGCGGGCGCCGACGTGCCGGACGAACGCGGGTGCACCAGCCTTCGCGCTGTGGACGCGGGTCACCCGGGAGGACGCGGGCGAGCGTCGAAGGCCCATCCATTGCCAAGAGAATAGGGAACCTAAGATGGTTGGAGAGGATGAGACTCTGCACGTTCGAACACGCTGGAGCCCGGGAGGCAGGTATCCTCCGAGGCGACCGTATCCTCCCCATCAGCCAACTCAACGCCAAGCGCGGGGCGGACTTCCCGCTGAGGATGCTCGATCTGGTCCGGTCGGGCACTTCCAAGGCCATCGCCGCACTCGCCCGAGGGGTGGAGGCCGAGATTCCGTTGGTCGAATCACGCCTGGTTCTGCCTTACCGCAGACCGGGCAAGGTGTGGTGCATCGGCTTGAACTACCGCTCGCATGCCGAAGATCTGAGCGAATCCCAGCCCGAGGAACCGGGCAGCTTCATGAAGCCGTCGTCGTCCTTCTTTGAGCCAGGAGGAGAAATCGAGTTGCCACCCGAGGATCTGTCCCAAGACGTTGACGCCGAGGGCGAGTTGGCAGTGGTGTTCGGGAAGGAGTGCAGGGACGTTCCGATCGATTCGATCCACGAGGTGATCTTCGGCTACACGACCACGCTCGACATGACAGCGTTGGACATCCTCGCCAGAAACACGCGCTATCTCCAGCGGTCAAAGAGCTTCGACACATTCTTCTCTTTCGGACCGGTCATTGTCACGGCGGACGAGGTGGAAGATGTGGACGCGCTCGAGGTCCAGACCATCCACAACTCGAATGTGTTCTCGCGCGACTTTGTCTACAACATGAAGCACCGTCCCCACGGCCTTGCGGCCTTCCATACCCGGGTCATGACATTCGAGCCGGGTGACATCCTCTCAACGGGCTGTCCCAAGGGTGCGCGCATCCAGCCCGGCGACACTGTGGAAGCGCGGATCGAGGGAGTGGGCAGCCTGACGGCTTCGGTGACCCGCCGCCCGCTACCGACCTGAGCAACTCATGCCGGAGTGTCTGCGGCGATCGCGCTAACGATCCGCAGACGGCGCTCGCGGACGACGCGGCGCGGTGGGGACGAAGTCGGCATACGGATTCGGCGAGCGGCGTCCCCGGGGCTGCACTGCCTCCGGATCTCCCGATTCCCGCGCACTCCTAGCGGCGGCCCGCTGTCGCAGTCCGATCTCGTACCCTCCGGGCTCGTAGAGCATGATCGCGTGGACTGGCTCGTCCCCCAGCACTTCCGTGGCGTGCGATGTGTCCGGCGGGATGTAGACCAAGTCTCCCGGCCCGATGATGTCCGTCTCACCTCCTACGGTCCACTTCATCCTGCCCGCGAGCACCAAGAAGGTCTCGGAATGATAGGCGTGCTTGTGCGGCGGAGTCTTCATCCCAGGCTTGAACACCTCGTCGATGATGCTGTAGCGCCCGTTGGTCTGGTCGGCTGTCAGCATAATCCGGCTCACCGACGTCGCGCTCGGCTCGTGTTTCTCGGCCGTGTCCCGCTTCACAAACAGGTGAGTGGCGGTCGTGCTCTCGCCCTCAGGACCCTGCGAGACCGCAGGCGTCAAGAAGCTGACAAGAATTGCTGGCAGCAGGACGGCGCGTCCGAGCGGCCTATTGAAGGGATTGGCAGGAATCATGAGTGCTCCATTGACGGTGAATCGGTTGTTAGACGAACTGAATTGACGGCTCCACGGAAACGAGACGCCTCGCGCCATGAGTGCGATCGGCCCCGATCAGTCGCCCAGCGGTCGGACGCTGACCTCGCGAAACCATACCACGCTTCGCTCGTCGTGGTTCTGCAGCCCGATGTAGCCTTCATCCGGACGCGGGCCTCGCTGTGGCTCATACCATCTCTGGCGTTCGGGGACCGCCTGACCGCCCTCAAACTCGTTCACGAGCACGTCGTTGACTCGGACCCGCGTGACCTGCTTGTCGATCTCAATCTCCATGGTGTTCCAACCGTCTCCGCTTGCGGGGAACTCGCCGGCCGGTGCAATCGAGTAGATCGAGCCGGTTCGGTGGAATTCGTCGCCAGTGTCCTGTATCTGCACCTCGTATCCACGATGGACGGCAAACCACGGGTCATGGGGCTTCTCGGGGCATCGGATGAAGACTCCCGCATTTGAGTTCGGGGACTCTGGCTTGTAGACCACTGTCAGCACGGCGTTGCCGATCGGCTTGCCGTCGTACACCAACAGCCCCATCCCGCCACTGGTCTTGAGAGCCCCGTCCTCGACCACGAAGTCCCCCGGACCCACATGCCGCCATCCCGCAAGATCAGTGCCGTTGAACAGCTGCTCCGCAGGTGGCGCGACCGTGCCGCAGGCAATCACAGCGAGGAGCACGAAGACTACAAACCAACGAAGCATGGCGAATCCAGCATACATTCCCGCTGCGGTCGCATCCCGTGAGGCGTCTTGCTCGGGGCTAGGCCCCACCGGCCTTCGCTGCTAGGTTTACAGAATGCACGAACTGCTCAGGCACGGTGCGGTCCGGCTGGGAGGACTAGTCAATCGGGGGGAGGTCCGAGCGCGAGAAGTCGTGGAGGCCCACCTGCAGCGCGCTGCCGAATTGAATGGGGACCTGAACGCAATCACTGACCTGCAGGCCGACCGTGCTCTGGATCTCGCCGCCAAGGTGGACGAAGAATACCCGTTCGACGAATTCGAAGGTTACCTGCCGGGCGTTCCAGTAACGGTCAAGAGCTCCATCGCCACGAAGGGGTTCAAGTTCGAGTGTGGCTCAAGAATGCGCCTCGGACAGATCGCGGACAGAGACGCGGCCGTCGTCAGTTCAATCAAGGAGGAGGGCGCGATTGTCATCGGAACCACCAATGTGCCTGAGTTCCTCATGGCCTACGAGACGGACAACGCCATCTACGGACGCACGAATTCACCCATCGATCCCTCCCGGACCCCGGGCGGGTCGAGCGGCGGCTGCGCAGCCGCTGTGGCCGCTGGCATGGCAAGCGCCAGCTTCGGAAGTGACGCCGGCGGTTCAGTGCGGGTGCCCGCACACTTCTGCGGGCTGTACGGCTTCAAGCCGACACCAGGGTTCATCCCCAGATCCGGACACTGGCCAGCGGTCGCGGGGCCGACCATGCTCCTGGCAGGCGTCGGGCCAATCGCAAAGACTGCGGTGGACCTGGAATTCCTCGTTCGGATCGGCTGCGAAGCCGACACGAGCGGTGACGCGCTCTCGATCCCGATTCCGCGGGCCGGCTATCGACCCGAAGACTTGAGCCGTGAAGTCCGCGTGGGATGGTTCGATCATGCTTGGGACACTCCCGCCACAGCGGAGACCCGGGCAGCCGTGAGGACGGCCGCGCAAGCCCTGTCGGACCTCGGCTTCAAGGTCGACCGGATCGAACTGGAAGGTCTGGATGCAGCGCCGGGTCTGTGGTGGATGATGTTCGGCGTTTGCCTCAGCACGCTGATTGCAAACACCGTTCCGGAAGACTATCGATTGCACCCATTGGCCTTCGATGCGATGGCCACCGTCGAGGAAGAACGGGAGATTTCTTACGACGATCTGCTGGCCGGGTGGGTTTCCCGGGACATACTGCGGTCGCATCTCGCCAGCCAGATGGAGAGCCACCCGTTGCTGCTGTGCCCGGTATCGGCCATTCCTGCATTCAGGCATGGAGAGCGCGAATGGACCGTGGACGGCCAGACGGTTCGCTACCCGAAGGTATTCTCGTACAGCCAAGTGTTCAACCTGTTCGGCCTGCCCGCGGCTACGGTGCCCGTCACCAAGACTGCGGATGGTTTGCCGATCGGTGTCCAGATCGTGGGCCCCCCGCATCGGGACTTGCTGGTGATGGACGCGGTCCGGCATCTTGCGGACGGCCTCGACCAACCCTAGAGAGGGGCGACGCCATCGGTAGCGATCACGTCCTCGACCCGTGCTGAGAGCTCCTCCTGACCCGATGCCGCGCAGTTGGGTGCGCCGTTCGATGTCGAGGACCAATCGCCGATCGCATCGACCCGACGATGACCTCCTTCGATTCGAAGCCTCTTACCGGGGATTGGGCGGCCCTGGACCGCTAGCAGAAGGGCTGCCGTTCAAAGCCCGACAAGGGAGGCTGGACCCGTACCCGCTAGTTGCTGCGCATAGCAAGCCTCAAGCCGAGCTGCGAACAAGCGTCCCGCACGCTCGGCATCCGCGGCACGGGGCCCCGACTACGCCCGACCGAGGTACGAACCGTCCGCGGTGTTGACGCGGATAGTCTCGCCCTCACGGATGAACTGCGGCACCTGAACGACAAGACCGGTTTCGGTCTTGGCCGGCTTGGTCACGTTTGTAACCGTTGCGCCCTTGATGGACGGCTCGGTCTCGACAACCTCAAGCTCCACGGCTGACGGCAGGTCGAGGTTGAAAGGCACGCCGTCCAAGAACTGCACCTTCAGGATCGTGTCCGGGATCATGTAGTTGACTTGATCACCGAGTTGCTCTTCCCTCAACTCCACCTGCTCGAAGTTCTCTAGGTTCATTAGGTGGTAGGTGTCCCCGTCGACATAGATGAACTGCATCTCCAAGGATTCCATCATCACCTTGTGCAGGACTGCTTCGGAAGAGAAGCGCTCGTCGACCATCGCACCGGAGCGGTGGTTGCGCATCTTGGCTTGTACGAAGCCCCGCTTGTTCCCGGGAGTGCGGTGCTCGGTCTTGTGGATCGTGCAAATATCGCCCCTGTGGCGGACTACCATGCCCGGTCGAAGCTGCGTTGCCTGAACGTTCAAATGCGCCTCCCCACTCCGCGACTCCGCGCCCAAAAACGTCTGCCGCGGGCCCCCTCCGGCTTGATTGTATCCCCAGCTCAGTTCGTCACTGAACGGAGATGCGGTGCGGAGCCATCGCGACTGGACCGTTGCGCAGGTGCTGAGCCCACCATGCAGCCTCGGCCAATGACACCTGCATGCCGGGGATCTTCAGGGGCATTGCCTGGCTGGGCCCGAATGCCATGTGCCGGCCGGAGAGGATTGTTTCGAGGATCGAGCGCCGTTCCGGGTGGACCACGATCCGAGCAGCCTCGCCCTCCTCCAGACCCGCTGCCTCACGCAGACGGTCGATCGCGTCAAGATATCCACCAAGGCCGTCCACTAGGCCGTTTTCCGAGGCTTGGGACCCTATCCACACCCTACCCTCCGCCAGTTCCGCTACCTGCTCCGCTGGCATTCCGCGCCCTTCGGAGACTCGCTCCAGAAAAGTGTCGTATATGGAGTCCACGTAGCCGCTGAGCTTCGCCCGCTCAGACGGGGATAGCGGCCGATAATCCGATTCGATCGCCGCGTTCTCGCCGCGGACGAGGATTTCCTTGTTGATTCCGAGCTTGTCGTAGAGGGAACGCAGGTTGAGATGAATAGTGAAAACACCGATCGACCCAGTGTATGTGCCGGGATAGGCCAGGATCGGGACATCAGGCACTGCCGCGATGTAGTACCCGCCGGAAGCTGCCACGTTTGCCATCGAGACAACCATGGGCTTCTCGGCGGCCAGCCGGCGCACGGCCCTCAGGATTTGCTCTGACGCGATCGCGTCGCCGCCGGGAGAATCGATACGCAGGATCACACCGTCCACGGAATCGTCCTCGCGCAATCCGTCCAGCCTGCTTATGAACGAGCGGGAAGCCAGCGTGCCGGACGACGTGCCAAATGGAGTTGGATCCTCTGATCCACTGGAAATGGGCCCTGCGGCGTGCAGAAGCGCGAATGTCTTGCCTCCCCGCAAACGGCCCGGACCGGACGATCGGACGTAACCGGAAATCCCGATTCGATCAATCTCCTCGTCCAACCCGACGGCCTCGGTGAGCTGCTCGTAGAACTCGTCTTCGTAGAGGATGTCGTCTGACAGGCCGGTCTCCCGCGCTTGCGCAGCCGTGAAGGGCCCTTGGTCGAGAACCGTGCGCCAGTGGGCAGCATCGCTGCCGCGGCCCTCGGCGATCCCTTCCAGCAGCTGGTCCAAGAACTCATCCAACGTCTCGTTTAGCACCTGCCGCCACTCTGGAGACATCTCCTCACGCGAGAACGGTTCGCCGGCACTCTTGTAGCGGCCCGTCCGGATGAGGTCGGCCTCAATGCCCAGTTTGTCCATCGCGCCTTTGAAGAACATCACCTCCATCCGCAGTCCCGTCAGGTTCAGGTACGTCTCGGGCTGCAGGACAATCCTGTCGGCGAGCGCGGCAACGTAGTAGTCTTCCCTTCCGGCCACTTCTAGGAATGCCCAGACAGGCTTGCCCGACTCCTTGAACGCGGCAATTGCCCATCGCAGTTCCTGCGCTCTGGCCCAGCCTCCGGCCGACCAGTTGCACCGTAGTACCAGAGCCTTGATGCGCTCGTCGTCGGCCGCCGCGCGAATCGCGCGGATCTGATTTAGCAGTGTGGCCGTGTCACGCTCCTGTCCGCCCAATAGATCAGGGATGTTGAATTCCACGTACTCGGGAATCGCACCACTCAGATGAACCTCGAGAGCGGAATCGGGTTCCACGCGCGGACCGCCACCGCCGCTGCCGAGAATGGCGAACGTTACGACGGCGCCGAGGAGCCACACTCCGACAATCGAACCGACTCCGACCAGAATTCCCTTCTTGAAGCTGTTCACTGGGGCCTCCCTCTGGCCATTGTAGTAGTCAGCCGGATCGCCGGAACCGGCGGCACAGGCTCGGAACGCGAGGAGCAAGCCTGGCGTAGCCCGCCGATTGGAGCTAGGTTCCCCGAGCGCTCTCCACTAATGGTCAATAGCGATTGGGAGTCCCAGGCACCCACTAGCGTGGCAGGATCTGGTTCGAGCGGTACGGTGGGCGGAGCGCAGCCACGCCGCACACGAGCCGAGGAATCAGGGAGTGCATACAAGCAGATCTGGCTGGCCCTCTGGACGGTTCCAGCCTATCTGGCTCAATGGCGGGAGACCGGAGCGAAGGAAGTCACAGCCACTACTGGAAGATCAATCTCAGAACAACAATGTGACCCGGAAGGTAGGAACCGAGCGTCAATTTGTGTCCACCTCGGCGGCAGGCGAGCCGTACGAGAAGAATGACACCGTCCGAGGACGGTAGTCCAAGCCGCAACGTGCCACCCGCTACCGTCGGATAGGTGCGTACAGATGCCTATCAGGTGAGCCGCGAGAATCTCACAACCACACTGCTAGCGTTGTCAACTGGGAGGCTCGCGCATGCTGCGGACCTCCTGACTTAGCCGGACTTCTCGGGCCCTGGTAGCGCCAACCGCGACCCCATCAACACCTAGGCCAAGCCACTACCACGCACTTCAGGCCCAATCGTGCTACCGGGATAGTTGCTTCTGGGGCACTCACACGATTTCACGGCAAGCGGCGCTGGCGGACGGCGGAGGGCGTGGGCCAGGATGCCTACGGAGGAGACGCTCACGTGCGCCATCGAGTTGGGACTGCGGCGGCTCGATGCTAGTGAGACTACGGGCTCGCGTCCTCGCCAAGGCTGATCGAGCCGGGCGACGGCGCTACCGCCACCGGCTCATCCGGGAACGGCGAAGTGCTCATCTCTGACAGTCACGGTTGTTCTACCTCTGTGTGGCTGGTCGAGTTTCCCCGGCACCTCCAGGAGCGGGGCCGCCAAGCCCTCGATGATGGGCCCGGTTGAACACGAACTGAACGTTCGGCATGCGGTCAACGGCGAGCACGGAGAAGGGCTTCTGGGCGTGATCCTCGGTTCACACTCGCGGCCGCTCGTTTGTTTCAGGCATCGGTGCGCAGGTGGTGTGCAAGGATTCCGTGGATGTCGATTGTAGTCGTCGCCACATCCCAAGCCCGGCGTCCGAATCCACCATGCTGCTTCCCTGCCTCAGGTCGAGCATCAAGGGGTCATAGACCCCGTGCGACGCCGCCCCAGCCTTGCGCCGAGGAAGCGATACTGTGACCGCTTGTACCTGCACCCGGCGCACTAGCGCTGGTCGCCGCGAGGCCGCAACCAGACTCCGCAGCCCCCTCGCACTTCCGGACCGTCTGCAGCCGCACAGAGCAGCTGACGGAATAGTACCCGCCCCACCAGAACCATTCGACGCCGCACAGGACGCAAGCTGCGAGCATGCACGCTTCGCAAACTCCGGACAGGCCAGCCCATCCGCGCTCCCGCGCCCGGTCGGCGGACCAGGCTTGGGCCCGGCGCTTCAGGTCATTGGAACCGGGGCCCCGGCTGCTCCGCTGCGACGGCACCCAGCAAGCCGCGGCCAAGAACTGCAGCGCCGCCCGCACCTTCCGCAGTTCAGTCGACCAGCCGGCAGTGTCCCACGGGTACTCAGGCTCACCACTCCACATGCCCCACCGTCGGCGAACAGCGCCCTCCCGACCGCTCCCCTGACGCCCCGGAAGATGTCGTCCACCTCAGTGTCCTGCCACGCGAGCTGGCGCGTGAAGCTGAATTCGTAGCCGCCGTTCAGCCGCGGGTCTCGGACTGTGATCTCGTCCGAGACGATGCAGATGCTGTCCGTGTCGCACGCCAGGGAGAAGGAGGCCCCGTCATCCGGCTTTCGGGTCGAGATCGACGGCACCCCCGTCAGCAGACAGTAGCCGACACCATTGGCGCCCGTCTGCATGGAATACTCCGCTGGACACGTGGGCGTGCTGCCCTGTCCGGCCATCGGGATGGACAGCACAAAGGGCATCAGGAGAGCGACCGCGAAGAGCAGTGCGGGCTTTGGGGCAGGCATACGCGCCACAAATGGCGACCTGTCTGCCGTGGGTAGTGAGATCAGTCAGGTCGATCAGCAGCCCCAGCGGCCTCGGGTGGGGCGAGAGCCCAGGTTCCCGTCAACATCGATCCGCCGCAGCCCTGTGTCGATCACCCGCACGAGCGAGTCCTCCGTCGAGAGCCACAGGCGCAACGCCGCTTCCGACAGCCGAAGTCCGGTCGCGAGACACGGCTACGGCTGCAGCGCGGGCCATCCCCGCTAGTGCGGGGCAGGCGACCCTCCGATCGGAGGCTGGACCACAGGGCCATCCCCGTGTGCACGGGGCAAGCCGGCTCATGCCGGTGGATCATCGCAACGATCTATCCCCGCGTGTGCGTCGGGGATCTGGACCTGCGGGCGCTCGCCTACGGGCTCACCGTGATGGAGACCGTCCAGCGGCAGGTCGAGCGCGTGCCGCGTAGCGTGCACTGAGTGCTGCCGGGGTCTTGCTCGTCCGGGCATCGCAAACTAGACTGAGTACCGGGCTGAATGCCGGCGGAGGCGGGCCTGAACGTTCAGCGCGGGAGGAGTGAGCAGCCCGCCAGTGTCGTGCACTACCACGCCGACGGCAGCTACGACTGGAAGTGCGAGACCTGCGGGGCGCTGCATGAGCGGCACGGGCCGCACAGGGGTCCCCGGAAGCGCTTCTGCAAGAGCTGCCAGAACAGGGCCTTCCACGTGAAGAACGGGCGGCAGACATGACGCAGGGTGCGGGCAGCAATCAGGCGAGACAGGCCGAACGCGTGGCCCTAAGGGCACACGGAGCGCAGAGGGACCGCGCGGGGCGGCCTTGCGGAGAGCACCTGCGGCGGGTCGCCGATTCCGTGCGGGAGGACGCCGGCGGAGGAGGGACACCCGACCAGCGGGAAGCCGCCGGATGGCTGCACGACACGGTCGAGGACACGAGCCTGACGGCCGAGAGCCTGCTCGAAAGCGGATTCCTCCCCGACGTCGTTGAGGCCGTGCGCACGGTGATCCGCCGGGGTACGCCGGCCGATGGAGGCGAGACGTACGCTGACTACATCGGGCGCATCGTCCGCGGCGGCAACACGATGGCGATAGCGCCCAAGCGGGCCGATCTGCTCGACCATCTGACCGTCTCCCCGGAGGGCCTGACGCCTTCGCTGCGCCGCCGCTACGAGACCGCACTGGCGCGCTTGGACCTTCGACTCAAAAACAGGAGACGAACATGACACGGAAGGATCCGGCCAAGTGGGCGCCTCTCGAGGGGATGCCCGAGGGGGCGCATCGCTGGGGGTTGCCCGGGCTCGCGGAGATGGAACACGAGTGGCAAGAGATCCGGAACGCCCTGACCGGCCGCGACAGGCCCCGGCGCTTCCTCGATAACTGGCTTGAGGAACGCGGGCGCGCATTCGCCATCGAAAACGGCCAGATCGAGAACCTCTATACCCTGCGCAGGGGCGTCACCGAGGAGCTGATGGCTGAGGGCCTTCAGGGCGTCATGGGAGCCCACACGATCGAGGGGCTCCCGGACGCGACGATCCAGGGCCTGCTGCAGGACCAAGCGGACGCCCTGGAGGTGATGTTCCGCGATGTCGCCGACGGTCAGCCGCTCACGCACTACACGATCCGCTCGTGGCATGCAATGCTAACGCGCCACCAAGAGACCGTCACGGGACTCCAGATCACGCCGGACGGCAAGGCCATGCGGCGCGTGCAGATTCCCTTCCGGGAGAAGGGTGTGTGGAAGAGGATCCCCAACAATCCGCGCCGGACGGTCGGTCGGATCCACGAGTACTGCCCGCCCGAGCAGGTGCAGTCCGAGATGGACCGATTCATCGAGCTGCACCGGGAGATCGAGGCGCAAGACTACCCCGTGCAGGTCGAGGCGGCGTGGATGCACCACCGGTTCGTCCGCACGCATCCGTTCCGCGACGGCAACGGGCGTGTCTCGCGAATGCTGATGGCCTACGCCTACACCAAGCGCTGGCTACCTCCGCCCATAATTGCGGCCGACCGGAAGCCGCTATACATCCGGGCACTTGAGGCAGCTGACAGCGGCGACCTCAGGGCCTTCAGCGACCACTTGGGCCGCTTGGAGAGCCTCGAACTCGAGGGGTGCATCAGCATCGGCCGAAGTGCCCTGGCCGGGGATCTGGAGCGGCCCAACGGAAACGGCGGGCGGACCTACGTCGATCAGTACGTGCCTCCGCTCCGAGACGGCGACTTGGTGCCCCTGCCCCGCTAGCCGGATCGTGGGGGACGCGGTCTCTAGGGCCGCGTTCCGCCTTTCACCGCGTTCTCCCTGCGGACCTCTCGTGGCGCACGGATGGCTGCGCATTTGCGGCCGGCGGGTGAAGTCGATGCCGGACGCCGCCGGGTGCCCCTCTCGGGGCCGGGCGGCGCCGCTTGGCCCTAGGGCCAGGGCGCGGCATCTCGCCCTCAATGAGCTGGTCGACGGTCTCCAGCCCGTCCGAGCGGACGCCGAAGCCTCCAGCCTAGCGGATCCCGGCCATTTTCGGCTCAGCGGGAAATGACGCCCGATTGCCACAATCGCCGCATGGGCAAAGGCAACTGGCGGCGCGCCAAGAGTTTTCTCACCTCAACGAAAGAGGACTACTTCCACAAGGTCGCCGAGACACTGGTCGAAGCGATCAAGAACGGCATGGCCCCTTGGGTCCAAGCCTAGGAGCCGGCGGTCAAGGTCCTCCCGTACAACGTCAAGACGCAAGACGAACCGCGGCGGGAACTGTGTGTTCCTCGCCGCAGAGGCGAGCAAGCGGGACTTCGGCGGCCAGCGGTGCGGGACGCAGAAGCAGATCAAGAGCCTGGGCGGGCAGGTGCGCAAGGGCGAGCGCGGCTGCGCGATCCTGTTCTGGCAGTTCGAGCGCACGCGGACGGTGCGCGACGAGAGGGGCAAGCCCCTGTTGGACGCCGCCGGCTTCATCTGCGCGATGTGCTCAATCTGGAGGACTCTGCCGCCGCGCAGGCGCGGGCGCGAGCGTCGTGCGTACTGGTGCTAGACTTCCGCTGCGCCCGCCGGGAGCGATGGTGGACACCCTAATCCCGGCACCGACCCCGGACGTTCACATCCCGTCCCTCGCGCAGCAGCGTGACGTCCTGCACCAACTGGTCCAGCAGCCAATTGCGGTCCGCGCTCCGGGTAGTCGGCGCGTTTCAGAACTGCGCAAAGTCGTCCGCCAGCGTCTACATCTGTCGGAGTGACAGCCGCACTGGCTAGAGACGAGCACACAGTTGCCACCATGAGGGCCACGACCACCTCACGGTCCGACTGGGAGCGTAGTCAGCCACAGGTTACGCGCAGGCTGAGGGACCGCTGACATGGACGGGCCTCACTAAGACATAGCAGCCCGAACCGAGACCCGATCAACACCTAGGCGAAGCCACTGCCGCTCCGTTCAGGGCCGGACGTGCGAGAGGGATAGCCGTGGCTCGGACGCAGAAGCGACCTGACGGCAGTATTGCCCCTTAATTCCGTCCCTTTCCGCACGATGGGCGGGCGACCACCAAGAACTCAGTGCGGGCTGAAGCGTAGCGCACGCGGCGCGGCCATCCAAGCGGCGACAACGGCTACTCGATGCCCAGTTCGCGTATCCGCCCCGCGAGCCAGACCTCGTATTCCCTTTTCAGCGCCTCGTCCTTCGGGCTCGGGTACAGTTCGCTGGCCTTGTACTTCCCCGTTGCGAGCTTTCCCTTCGTCCACACGTCATGAAGCTCTGTGATCTTGGCTTGCCGAACGCAGTCCTCAACCAAGTGCGGCGGCACAAAAGTCAGGCCCTCCCGGTCTCCAACGACAAGATCGCCAGGCATGACCGTCGTTTCTCCGATCCGAACCGGAACGTTGATGCCCATCAGCATCACATCGCGAAGCGCCGACACGTGGAAACCACGCACGTATACCGGTATCCCGAGCGGGTGTATCCCGTCAAGATCGCGAATCGCCCCGTCGATCACAAATCCCTGACCGGTTGCGGCATGAATCGCCGTGGCAAGGTTGTCGCCTGCGAACGTTCCGCCGTCAATCTTCCCGAACAGGTCCACCACCAGCACGTCCCCCGGCTGAAGGATGTCGATCACGCGCTGGTTGTCATTTGCCCCATCGCCCCGCCGCTTGGCGTCCTCTTCGATGACCTCGTCGAGGTCCGGGCGGACGGGCATGAACACAGCCGTTACCGCGCGACCGACCAGCTTCTCTTCGGGATGAACGATCTGCCATCCCCCGGCCCATTGGTGCTCGAAACCAGCGCGGCGCAGCGGTCCCCAGAGCATCTCCGAGCTCGCCGTGCGAAGACTGTCGATTAGGTTCTGGGGAACGTTAGGCCGGCCGTCCTCGAAGCGTGAGAACGGGTTGGACCGGGTGTACTTGACGAGTTCTTGCTCTCCGAAACCGTCGACCTGGGCGTGCAGCGCCCCTACGAGACCCAGGACGACGGTAAATCCAAGCTTCCGCACGCCGTGAATGTACCACGGCGCGGGCACATTCGGCACACGGCAAGCCACGGGCTGCCGGCGACCGAAGCCACGCCCAACTCACGGGGCAGCGCGGCCAGTCGAAACAGGAAATCTCACTGGGCGGCAGATCGAAACTTAGGCCCGCGCAGCGCCGGGCCACCGCCGGCTGTCAAGGGCCGGCCATCGGCTTGCCCGTCAGCTCGCGCGGTCGGCCTCACCACTCGTTGTAGGGGGTACCGGCCAGCGATGTCTCTTCTGACCCGCTGCGAACGTCGAACAGGCCGGACTCGCCGCTCGGGCCCGTGGCGCTGATCAGCTCCCACGTATCCCGCGATTTGGTGATGGGATCGATCGGAATCTCCCGCAGGTACCCCTCGTCGACGAGATCCGACAGACTCTGCGGAGGGGACTCCTTGTCGTAGGTGTACTGGTCAATCACGGACCGTAGCGTCAGTAGGTTCGACCGGAGCACGCTCTCGCGGGCCCTCACGATCGCCGAAGAATAGAAGGGCACAGCGATCGACACAACCGTGACGATGATGGTCAGCACGACCATCATCTCCAGAAGGGTGAATCCCCTGGTGTCGTGCGCTGCTCTCATCCCTACCACCTGTCGTAGGCCGAACCGTCCAGTGCGATTCCCGTGCTCAACGAGTACACGTCGAAAACATTGCGGCCATTCCAGCTGCGTGCCATCGGGCTGTCGGACACCGACTGCATGCCCCACTCGCGCCTGCCGGTCATGGGATCGACGGGTATGGCCCGCAGGAACCGGATCCTTTCGGGCCCTTCGTAGTCGTCCTCGAGGCCGTCCCCGCGGAGGCCGCCGATTCCGCCGGCCAACCCTCTGCCCGAGCCGAGGCCGCGGGGCTGCCCCAGTCCGGAGGAGCTTGACCTGTCCAAGTCGCGGCCGCCTTGGCGGCCGAATCGAGACTCCTGCAAGGATCGGTCGCTGCGCGACGAGAGCGATCTCATGCCAGGGGCCCTAGACTCCTCGATGCCTAGGGTGCCCATGCCGGCGGGCCGTCCTCCGAGTCCGTCAATCCCACCCTGAGGAGCAAGCTCAATCCCCTCGACCAGAGCCTCCAGCGACTCCGGGTACCCGTGGTTGTCGGGGTCCTGTTCCGCCAGTAGGCCCGCGTCGGCCATGTCCTTGTAGCGGTCGATTGCCGCGCGAACCTCGGTTAGGGCAATCCGCAGACGGCGTTCCTTCTCCCTCTGGACCTTCACGCGGGCCACGGGCAGCGCCATGGCGGAGAGGATCAGCATCAGGCTAAAGGCCACGATCAGCTCGATCAGTGTGAGACCCGCCTCTCCGGCGCGCGGCGCCACGGCCCTCGCAGCGCGCCGTGTCCACCTCGCGGAGATGGCAGAGTTCGCCATGGCCTTACTCCACCAAAATCTCAGTCTCCAAGGTCGCCACGTCCACGGTCGCGTTCGAAGCGTCCCTCGCAGACGTGGCAATCACGCGAAGCTGCGCTTCGCCGGGTTCGAGACCCTCGAATGTCAGCGTCACCAGTTCGCCGTCGCCGTCGGCTCCGCCAGTGCCCCTGAATCGTGAGATGTTGACCGCAGCCAAGCCATTCGCGTGGCGGATGCTGCGCGAAAAGATGATGTCACTCGCATCATCACCTGACAGGAAGGGGCCGCGCTCGATTGCAACCAAGCGGACTCTCTCCCTGTCGTACTGGATCCGCAGAGGAATGCTGACCAGTCCAGACGCCCCGCCGACCATCACCGAAACGGTCAGCTGTTCGCCTGCGGTAAGCCGGGCCTGTGCCGGCGCTAGGAACAGGCGCGTTTCGGCTGCGGGAGAAGGAGCCTCGTTCACGTCAGCCGCCGGCTCAGGGGTCGGGCCTTCGGCCGGCGCTGGCTCGGGCCCGGTCGCGCCTGCCGGCTGGGCGGTGGGAGCCTCAGCCGGGGCTGGGGTCGGATCCTGCGCTGGCGCATCTGGCGCCGGCGCAGCAGCCTCCGTAGGACCAGCGGGAAGAGCCAGGGCTGGCTGCCCGTTGCCACCGTCCTCGTAGCGCAATTTGAACGTCGCTTCCGTGCCGGAGGCGATGGTCTTGAGATTGCTCGGGTCGATGCCGGGCATCCGCACGATGTGAGGGATAAGGACAAGCAGGATCTCGCTCTCGGAGACCTGCACGTCGGTATCGCTGAACAGCCTTCCCAAGATCGGGATCTCCCCGAGGAACGGCACTCCGGCGCGGGTGGTGAAGACCCTCGACTGATTCAGCCCTCCGATGACGCTGGCCTCGCCGTCCTGCACGCGAACGTCGTGCTGAACGGTCCGCTGTCCTATGACGGGCTGCGAAATGCCGCCGATGTCGATGAACTCGCGCACATTCGAAATCTCGACCTCGATGTGCATCGACACTTCCCGGTTGGAGTGGATCTTCGGGGTCAGCGACACGTTCACGCCGACGTCCGTATAGGTGAACTGCGTGTTCACCAGCGGATTGATGCCGACGCCCCCAACTCCGGGCTGAAAGCTCCCCGTTGCGATGGGTATGCGGTCGCCGATTCGCAGATCCGCCTGATGGTTGTCGGCCGTGCGCAGGCGGGGGGACTGCAGCAGCTCAGTCTCAGAGTTGCTGAACAGTGCCGCAAGCTGGAAGCTCGGCAGTGTCGTCGTCCAGCTTCCGACGCCCACGTCGCCCAGCCGGCTGAGCGCTATGCCGGAGCCAGCGCCGTTCGCGGTGCCGGACCCCTGCCCCGAGTAGCCGATTCCGAGTTGGATCCCGGGCTTGGACCCGGTCACCGGGGTCAGGCCGATGTTGCGCATGTTCGACTTGCTGGTCTCCAGCACAAGCACGTCGACGATCACCTCGGGCCGTGGCTTGTCCATGTCGTGGATCACCTTCTCGGCAATGGCCACCTTCGCGCGCGAGCCGCGCATGACGATCGCGTTCATCGACGCGACCGTGAACAGGCGCCGCAGGTCCGTGAGGCCGCGGATGGCGGTGGTGATCTCGGACAGGTCTTGCGGGGTCGCCAAGTTGGTCAAGTAGACCGTCTTGACGACCTCGTCTTCATGCTCGCGGCGCTTGTTCGGGTTGTCCTCCGAAACCAGCACAGTGTTGTGAGTTACAGGCTTCCAGAAGGACTTAGTCAGCAGCCCCATGTAATCGAGAGCTTCGGTCAGCGTCGCGTTGCGCAGCTCGACCTCGACTTCCTCGCCACGGTAGTCCGAGTCGAACAGCACGTTGATGCCGGCCAGCTTGCCGATCGTCTCGAAAACCACCTCCGCCGACTCGTTGAGGAGGAGATTGATCGGCTCGTTCGACAGCGGCACCAGATCGGCCGGCCTACTGATCGAATCGATCAGCTGGCGGCGCTCGTGGCGGGACGCCTCAAGCGCACTTTGCTGTGCTTCCGGCGGCAGACCCTCGGCAAGCTCACCGCGGTCACGCTCGGCGATCAGTTCCAGAGTGCGGCGCCGTTCCTCGGCCGCCACGCTGGAACCGGGATCGATCGAGTACGCCCTCTCGAATTCCAATAGCGCCTCTTCGTAAAGGCCCTGCCCCCGAAGCTGGAAGCCGGCAGCAACGTGGGCCTGTCCTGCCACGAAGCGCATGCGGCGCTCGGCAAGCTCGAACCGGCTCTCGGTGGGGGCCAGCTGGCTTGCGGTCGCGTAGAGTTCGAGCGCTTCGTCAAAGTTGCCCGCAGCCTCGGCGGCGCGCGCCCGGTTGTAGATGCCTCTGGCCTTTCGGCTGGCTGCGTCTAGATCGGCCGCCAGAACCAAGGCGCCGAGTAAAACGGCGAAAGCTGCCAGCGCCGCGCGGCATGGCGGGATGCAAGAGAATGAAGAACGTACGCGCATCGGCAGGCCGACCTGTATCTAGGACGCGCCGCGGCGCAAGATCGTGGAACAGACATGGCCACGGGCACACGCAGATCCACTCTTGCTGACAACCGGCGCGCACGCCGACAGTTCACGCTCGGCGACCGGTTCGAGGCCGGGATTGTCCTGACGGGCGCGGAGGTCAAGTCTTGCCGCAATGGCGCGGTCCAGCTGCGGGACGCGTATGCGGCGATCAGGGATGGCGAGGTCTGGCTGCACAATGCCCACATCAGCGCCTACACCCACGCCACAGTCGGAAACGCGGAGCCGGTGCGCGCTCGCAAGCTGCTCCTGCACCGCCGTGAGATCAATCGGCTCGCCGGTAAGGTTCGCCAGAAGGGCCTGACGCTCATTCCGACTCGGCTCTACACGCGCAACGGGCGGATCAAGTGCGAGATCGCTCTCGCCAAGGGCAGGCAGGCTAAGGACAAGCGTGACGAAAAGCGCAAGGCAATCCAGATGGAAGAGACACGCGACGCGCTGCGCAGCCGCCGACGCGGCAAGTGGGCGTACTCAGCGCGATCCCGCTAGGTTACGTAGGGTTCGGCGAAGACGTAAAACCTAAAGCGGGGTGTGGTTGGGCCGACGCCCCACCGCGCGACCTTGTAGCTCACCCGCAGGAAGCGCACGTCGGAACTGGCGCTCAAGTCGCAAAGGACCTGCCAGACGCCCGTGTAGAACTTTTGGGGGAACGCCCTGAGCGGCTTCCCGGCCCACTCTTCGCCGTCTGCGGATCCTTCGATCTCAACGTCTAGGCTCTGCTGCTCTTCCACGTGGGTGATTCCTAGGGACAGCAGTGCCATCCCGCCACCTTCGCCGATCTCGACGACTTCGCCCGAGCCGCTCTTCTGGACGGTGGTCTCCGGAATCAGGAAGCAAGGACGCATGGCAGCCAATCCACCGGAAACGGCTATTTTACCACTCGCGGACGCCTCGCCCCTATCCGCTCCTACCGCTGGATCAGACTTAACCCACTACGGGTTTGAACCTTGGTGGGGTTGACAAGACGTGATTTCGCCATTGCGGCGAGGATCAGCGGCTTGCTGGAGTACGAGTTGATTCCAGCCCGGCCCCCGATTGGAGTGGATGGGTGCGTGGAAGCCGCTCCAGAGCAATGCCTTCTTGTCCGCCGTGGGCTTGCCGGAGGTCTAGGGCGACCACACGGCGGCATCCTCCACGGTTCCTTACATGGGCAAACAATCGCTGTCCCGGATGCTCGCCCAGCCCAGCTTCGTTGGAGGCAGCACCAATGGCCGAGCGCGGCCAAGGGCGATCTTTCGCTTCCCGCGGCAGCACTCGCGCAATGCCTTGGAGAGAGTGGCGGACACCCCATCTGCGTGCTCCCGGCCGGACCGCTTCTCGCGGCCTGTCCGTCCGACCAGAACGGCCCCTGTGGCTATCCAGTGGTGTGATGCGTTCAACACCGGCGAACTAGGCGGGGGAAGCCCCGTGGCGGGATCGATGGAGGCAGAGCCCAAGGCCAACGGGAGACATTCGGGAACGGTCGTGCTCCGAACACAGTGTCGCGATAGTCCGCAGCTGGGCTGGATGCTGGGTTGCAACTAAGTGGCGCGGCAGTCCGGGAGGGATTCACTCATCAGCGGAAGCACGACATGCTGCCGGATCTGGCAGCCAGGCCCAGCGCGGAGGACAGGTAGCCCGAACGCCACAGTCTGCGCGCGCCCGTCAGGCGCCGCTGACTCAATTGGGGCTTTCGCCGGGATCAGAGGTCTCGCGCTGCGGGCGTAGGGCCCTCAACACAACGGACCGTCACGAGCCCGCCCGTAGCGGTTACAGGGCAGGTGCGCCTCCACGACCCCGCTGTTTCATAGCGAAGACAGTGGGCGCTACCAGTGCGAATTCCCCGCTCGTGCGCTGACCTGTCCGCATGCCCACGCACGGGGGCACATAGCCGAGCTGAACGCCAAGCTCGAGCACCTGATGGCCCTCCGCAATCGGCTGCAGTCCGCCGCGCGGGCATGCCAGTGCAAGCTTAGGACCCGCCGCATCATCCTCATGGACTCCTGCATGGAGCATGTCGCCGAGCGCGACCCGCAGGCCAAGGTCCGCCCGCTGCGCAAGCTCGAGGTCCATCTGACCAGGCCCCGCGACCGCGAGCTGTTCGACCTGCCTACCATGGAAACGTCCTGATGCCCACATCCACACCTCCCGCCGATGCAGACTCCCTCGCGGTCCTGCACGCCCTCACCAGGGAAGACCTCAGCCCCGAGGACGCCTACAATGCAATGGAAGGACTCCGCAACATGGCCGCAGCCAATCTCATTGCACGCTTCGAGTCCAAGCTCGAAGCCCAAAACACCAAGCTTGACGCCCAGAACACCCAGCTTGAAACCAAGCTTGACGCCCAGAACACCCAGCTCGAAACCAAGCTTGACGCCCAAAACAGCCAGCTCGAAACCAAGCTTGACGCCCAAAACAGCCAGCTTGCTTCGCTGCGCTGGATGATGGGCATCGGGTTCACCCTGCTGGCCCTGCTCGTTACCCTGCTGCGCCTCCTCGGCTGACGGAACCGCCGGGCTGCAGGCGGGACGACAGCGTCTCTACCTGTGCCCGCAGGGCCTCGGGCTCTCCCGCCAAACGGGCAGTGGTCTCTCGGATGCCCGCCTCGGCCCGCACCTCCCGCAACTCCCGCCGCCCGGCTCCAGACGCCCCGTGGACTGGCCTAAGGCCAAGGTTCACATCTGCAGGGCCAGATCTTGCCCCCGGGCGCTGACGGCCCCGCATGGGTACGCCTCCGAGAGGCTGCTCGGCCCGGGCACGCTTCCAAACCCGCCGGGCGTGGCCCAACTCGCCGGATCTGCCTGCCCGGGCTTTTCGTGCAGTGACCGCACGCTCAGATTGCCCACCTCCACCGCGATGCGTTCGTAGGCCTCGAAGGGTCTCTGGCTTGCCCACGGCATACAGCTGCTTGCCTGGCGATCCAATCGCTGACCCGGATCTCGGCCAGCAGCCCAGCTTCGCTAGTGGCGGGACGTGCGCCGCGCTGCAGCGACCGCAGGTCGCCGCGAAATGGCCCGTCCGCACAGCCCACCAGCGGGACAGAGCCAGTTAGCCGATGGGGCTCGTCGGCGACCGTTCCGAGCACGGGCGACCGCTGTGGCTTGAACGCATGCGACTCAACTACCGATGAAGAATGATGAAGTCGGCAGACTCTCAAGAACTCCACTTGGGGCTAGGTCTCGCTTAAGAACGTCCTAGGACTAGAAGTCACACGCCATCCACGATAAGTCCAGGCTATAAGGGCAACCCCCTACTGAATCTTCGATGTCAGGAACTGTGAGCCTAGGCGTCCAAGTCACCTGTGAGTGGAATGCCGGAAATGATCAAACATGCCAGCAGCCGCTTCGTAGAGCATCTGTTCAGCATCTTGGTGATCCTAGCAAGACGAATCAGCTTGGGGATCAGCGTCAAGTAACTCATCGACACCATCACGGCCCACCTGGCCGAGCACAAAGACCACCGGAAGCCACTTCGGTGGAAAGCGGATGGAGAGACGATCCCTGTTTGAGTTTGCTTGCGGTACTGGCGATGCGCAACACGGGACCTCTTCTCAGGCGTCGCCGACCTCGATGATCGTGGCACCCGCGCCGCCCTCATGCTGTTCTGCCTGGTAATAGCGAGTGACATGCGCGTGTCGCGCCAGCATCTGCCAGATTGCCCGGCGAAGGATGTCCTTGCCGAATCCGTGCACGACCCTCACGCGGGTGCGGTCGGCCAGCACGGCACGGTCGAGGTACTTGTCGACTTCCGAAAGGGCATCCTCAGCGGACTTGCCGATGACATGGATCTCGGCGGGGAGATCCTCCCGCGGCACAGCCGTCTTGAGGCTGACACCGGGAGGAAGCGGGGGCGGTTCCGCAGGCCTGTCCGTCGTCAAGAGATCCTCGGCCGAAGCCTGCACGCGCATGCGGCCGAACTGGACCTCCCAGCGACCCGGCCCCAGTTCCCGGACGATCTCGCCAGTGATGCCCATTGAGGCATGCCTAACCCGCTCGCCCACCTCGAACGATGGTCCGTCCGGATCCGGTAGCGCGGCCGTCAGATCTCTCCCGAGCGTGGCCTCCACTTCCGCCCTGGCCACCCGGCGCAGTTTGGCTGTGCGGTCGGCAGACCACTTGGAGACGGTCCTTGCAGAGATGCTCCTCCCCTTGGCCCGCAGCTCCGAAACCGCCGTTCGGAGGGCTTTCCGGAACCGCTTTTCAAGCCGGGCCTCCAACTCCTCGGCCCTTGTTCGCATGCGGTCTTCCAGATCGCGCTGTCGCCGTGCGAACTCCTCTGCAAGCGATCGCGCGCCCTCCTGCCGGTCACGTTCCTCGCGTCGCGCCGCCTCAATCAGATCGTCATATTCAGCAGCACTCCGCCGGAGTTCCGCGAGGTATTCCCGAACCTGTTCGTCGGCCTGTCCTTTCAGGAGGCGCGCCCTCCGAACTACGCCCGGAGGCAGGCCAAAGCTCCGGGCCATCTCAAGGCCGGCGGACTGGCCCGGGAATCCGCAGTGCAGCCGGTACGTTACTCGCAGCGTGGCCTCGTCGAAGCCCATCGTGGCGCTCAGGACGCGCGGCGAGACCGTGCCGAAGGTCTTCAACTCCTGCAGGTGCGTCGACACCAGCGAGAACCCGCCAACTTCTAGGAGGCGCTCGACCACAGCAACCGCCAGCGCACCGCCGTCCTCGGGATCGGTGGCCGTGCCGAGCTCGTCCAGGATCACCAGGCTCCGTGGCGTAGCCTCGCCCATGATGCGGGTCAGTTGGGCAATGTGGGCCGAGAACGTGCTAAGGCTTCGGCTGATGGACTGCGCGTCCCCAACGTCGGCAAGTATCGCGTCAAACCATGGCAGTTCGGCCTCGTCGGCCGGCACTGGGATCGCGGCCTGAGCCATGGCCGCCAGCAGGCCGGCAGTCTTGAGGACCACTGTCTTTCCCCCGGCATTCGGTCCGCTGACCACGAGCGCGCGCTGCTCGCCTTCCATCGACAGGCTGAGCGGGACGGGCCGCCCGCCAGAACCCGACAGGAGCTCCTGAAGCAGCGGATGGCGCGCCTCGGTCAGCACGATGCGAGAGGCGGTCTCGTCAAAGCTCGGAAGACAGCAGCGGAACTCTCGTGAGAAGCGCGCCCGGGCGAACACGAAGTCCAAGTCGCCGACTGCCTCCAGGACCGCGACGACTGCGGGCCGCTCGTCCCTCAGGACTCCGCTCATCTCCCGAAGGATGCGGAGGATCTCGGCATGCTCCTGCTCCCTCAGACGAACCAGCTGGTTGTTCTGCACGATTGTGTCTAGCGGCTCCACAAACACGGTCCGGCCGCTGGCGCTCGCACCGTGGACAATGCCATCGACCTGTCCTTTCCACTGCGCCTTCACCGGCGCCACGGTGCGGCCGTTGCGCATCGTCACATAGGAGTCCTGCAGCATCCCGGTCGCCGAGTGCTTCCGCAAGAACCTATCCAGAGAGGTCTCGACCACCCGGCGCTGGTGCTCGATGCGGCGGCGGAGCTTTGATAGCGCCGTGCTCGCGAGACTCGAGATCTCGTCGTTTGGCAGAATCCGCCCGGCCAAGCGTGACACCACTCGCCGAAGTTCCGGCATGGCTTCCCCCGCCGAGCGCAACCCCGGCCTGGACGCCCCACTCGCCAGCAGGGCCTTGCGGATCCGCTCGCCCGCCTCCAAGAGCTCGACGACCGCCCGGATCTCGCCCGCCTCCAAGGAGAGACCCTCCACCGTCAGCCTGTCCACGGGCCCGCGAACGTCGGTCACACCTGCAAAGCTGGGCACCGGGGCCACGCGCCTTTGGTCGCGCACCGACGAGGCCCGCAGCCACTGGGAAGCTTCACCAACCAGGCGCAGGCTTGCTCGAGCCTCCTGCAAGGACCCAACCTTCGGCTCTGAGAGCAGCCGTTCGGCGCGTGCGACACCGAGCGGGCTTGCGGCGTGCCGAGCGACCAATGCCACCACGGCCCCGAACTCCAATGTGCGGTAAGCACTGTAAGGGCGCTTCTCGACCGCTGGCATCAACGATTCCTCGCCAATTGCCGCGCTCTGAGGATCACATCCCGGGCACCGGCGGTCAGGCTGAGATCAGAGAGCGCGCCGACGTCGAACCATCCGACCTCGGCAGCGTCATCGCCCGCCCTCAGCCTCCCCCCACAACGCTTGCAGAGATAGTCAAGGACGACGAAGTGCAGCGGCGAAGGATCTTCAGGCCTTGGCAGGCGCTCATAGACGGCGACCAAGCAGCCGACACGGACCTCTAGTCCAGTCTCCTCACGCAATTCCCTGACCACTCCCTGCTCGAGCGTCTCGCCGATGGACAGCTTTCCGCCGGGGATCGACCACAACCCCTTCGCAGGGGGAGCGCCGCGCCGCGCCAGCAGGACTCTGCCCTCGTCGAAGACCACTCCACCGACGCCGATCACGGGCCGTCGGTGGTCGGGATTCTTGGGCCTCCGAGTCATCAGGAAGGGCAGACACCTCGCGCCGGTCTCGGTCCAAGACTAGCGAACGTAGAGGAATTCCTTGAGATTGAAGATGGAGTGGGCCAGGTCTGCCCACTCTTGCGGTCCGGGCTCCGTGCCAACGTAGCCCAAGCACTCATCGACCTCAACGGCGCTGGGCTCACGGCCGAGCGCTGCCAAGAACATGTGCCGGACCGCCTCGGACGCGCTTCCGGGAAGAGCCGCCAGCTGCTCTCCCCAACTCTTGGAGAGCGAGATCACGAGCTCGCTATTGAGCATGGTCAGCGACTGCGCCGGGACGTTTGTGGAATCCCGCAGCCCGCGCGTGGACGACGGCTTCGGCTGGTCGAACACCTCAAGGAATGGATTGTGGGCGTTTCGGCGGATCTCTTGGTACACGCTGCGGCGACCATTGCCGTCTACGGGGCCCTTCTCACGATCACCCTTGGTCTTGCCTTTGGCGAAGGCATAGAACACGTTCACCGAAGGCCCGAACAGGCGCGGATCGAACCGACCCGTCGTGGCAAGAAGGCTGTCACGAACCGCCTCCGCATCCAACCGCCGGACGGGGATGTGCTGGAGGAGGGCGTTGTCAGGATCCATAGCAGCACTCTCGGGGGACGGCGTGCTGTCCGCCCGGTAGGCCGAGGTCAGCAGGAGCCGGCGAATGAGGCGCTTGATCGACCAGCCATCCTCCACGAAGTCATGCGCCAAGCGGTCGAGCAGCTCCGGATGGGATGGAGCGCCGCCGACGCGACCGAAGTTGTCCACAGTCGGCACTAGACCCCGGCCAAAGAGGTGGCTCCAGACACGGTTGACCATCACGCGCGATGTCAGGGGATTGGCAGGACTGGCCAATGCAAGCGCCAAGCGGAGCCGGGCATCTCGCGGATTCCGGAATCGCTCTCCGCCCAAGGCCGCGAGATAGCGCCTCGGAACTGGATCGCCGAGGTTTCTGTGGTCGCCGCGAACGAGAAGCGGGTGGTCGGGCCCCTCCTCGTCCAAGACGCTCGGCGCCCGGCGGTAGATCGGCACCTGGTCTTCCAACCGGCGGTACTCTGCGACGAGAGCGTCCAGCCGATCGGACGCGCCCGCCGTTGCTGGCAGGATCTCTGCCCGCACGAACGAATCCAAGTAAGTGGCTTCAACGTCAGACGCCACCCCGTTGCGCCAAGCCCGGACAGCCTGGGCCAGCCGTTCTCCATAGATTCGGGCCAGAGCTTCCCGGTTCTCGGGCGCAGCAGCGTCCAGGACGTACTTCGACGCAGGATCGAGCGTTCTGGGCTTGGCGTCTCGGTCGTGGAAGGCTACTGCCAAGGCACCGAAGTGGGAGCGTCCGTCTCCAATCGGCGAAGGACGGGGCTTTTTCGCGGTGTCTTCCTGGTCAAGGAAGAAGTTCGTCGAATCCTGCATCGTCGCGAATTCGAGATACGCGCTGAAGCCCTTCCAATAGGTCGTGTCCCAGCCGAACCAAACCGGAGCGTCCTTCTTCGCGGAATAGCGCTGGTGGTAGATTCCGCCGCGCGGAACGGCATAGTTTTCGACGATCAACCGAACGAAGCTGAAGCCGGAGCCTTGGACTAGGAAGCTGATGTAGTCGCTGTCGATCTTGAACCGCGGCGTCTGAAGAACGCCGTTATGTCGGTAGGAGAGCAGTCCGCTGAAGACCCCTGATCCATAGATCCCTCCAACGATGCGGTCCCCAGACGGCAGGATGGAGAATTCCCCGGGCTTCGAAGCCCCTCGCTCAACCCCTGTCCCAATAAACTTCCAGCCGGAAAGATCCTCTCCCGTGCGCCACAACTCGGAAAAGTTCTCTTCATTGAATCGTGCATTGGCCGTTTGGTCGCGGGCCAGATTCTCCACCATCCGCTCCCACCCGGACCGAAGGTCAGCCTCGGACCGGTCCGCCAGTTCGAACCACGCGTGCAATGGGTGGTCAGGCTCGCAGGCCGCGACCTCCAGGGCCCGCTCCAGAGCCATATCCGGAGCGTTGAGCCGGCTGGGCAGTTCCTCAGCCTTGGCAAGCCAGAGCTCGGCGAGTTCATCCTTCACCCGCTGCTTGGCTTCCCGCAGAGCCTCCCGGTGGAGGACCAGCAGGTCCGGTGTGTCGACGGCGCGCTGGACAGGACGTGCGCTGGCCAAGATGCCGAAGAGCGCATAGTAGTCTTCTTGGCTGATCGCGTCGAACTTGTGGTCGTGGCATCGGGCGCAGGAGACGGTCAGGCCCTGAAATGCCTTGCTGAGGACATCGATCTGGTTGTCGGTCCACTTGACGCGGTCCTCCCACGGCTCGACAGGCTGAAACCCGTGCTCAATCATCCGATAGTGCGCAGTTCCCAGCACGGACTCGTTCAAGGCCAGATCCCGATCGAACCGCGAATTGGGAAGCAGGTCTCCCGCCACGTTCTCGAGGATCAGCTGGTCATAGGGAACGTCTGCATTGAAAGCCCGTATGAGGTAGTCCCGGTAGCGCCACGCGTCGGGAATGTCGGGATCTCCCTCGCTCCCGTGAGATTCCGTGTAGCGGAACAGGTCCATCCAGTGGCGTGCCCAGCGCTCCCCGAAGTGGGGCGAGGCCAATAGCCGGTCCACGGCCGCCTCAAACGCGTGCGGCGATTGATCGTTCGCGAAGGCGACTAGATCATCGGGTGCCGGGGGTAGACCCGTCAACGCAAAGGAAACGCGCCGGAGGAGGGCGAACCGATCCGCCTGGGGAGCAGGCGCTAGGCCAGCCTCGTCGAGCCTAGCCAATAAGAACTGGTCGATCGCGGATTGAGGCCGGTCGGCCCCATCCACAGGGGGCGGCTGTTTGAATGTGACCGGCTGCCACGCCCAGTGTTCGCTGCGCCTGCGCTCCAGATCGAAGGGCTCAGATGGATCGGGCAGCCCCGGGCCGGCTTCATCGGGCCAAGCAGCGCCGGCGTCGATCCAAGCGGCAATCTCCGAGATCTGGCTCTCGCTGAGCCGTCCTGTCGGAGGCATCAGGACCTTGCCCTGACCCGTCAAGGCACGAAGCAGCAGGCTGTCGGCCGAATTCCCGGGGACTATCGCGGGACCAGAGTCCCCGCCCGCCAGTACGCCGGCGCGGCTGTCGAGGCGCAAGCCGGCAAAGACGCTAGGCGCATCTGAACTGTGGCACGCGTGACAGCGCTCGACAAGAAGAGGGCGAACCGTCTTCTCGAAGTGTTCCAACGCAGCAGCGTCGGCCTCGGCGCCAAGGGCTGCGGGCCCGTTGTACGCAAGCAGTGCCAGGACGCAGCCCACGAACCGGAACATCGATGAAGGACCGGCACGCAAGCGCATAGCCGACGATATTGTACTGCGAAGCGGATCCATTTGTGGGTCGGCTCGGCTTGGACTAGCTTCGGTCGGGTTCTCCCTATCCGCTATGCGCGCTCGAAGCGTTACGATTCGGACAACCCGTCTCCAAGTCACCTCAACGACTCGATGCAGGCCATTGACCGCCGAGAGTTCTCGCTTGCCCCGATTGGAATCAGCCCCCTGTCTGCGAACCGGGAATAGGGGTTTCTGTTTCCTGAATCCGGTTCGGTGCAAGCCGATCAGCGAGCCATGGGGGGCTCCACGATGACCCAGCCCCCTCGCCCCAGTCCTCGTGCCCGATCGATGTCTCGCCATCGAACAGTACGCCGGGTAGCGCTGGAATGTGCCGGCCTGGAAAGGACCGCTGGAACTGTCTGGTTCGCTCCAGTACTGGGAGCCATCGGGGAAGGGGCACTGGCTGTCCTGTGGCGCATCGACCGCTCCCATCGCGCGGCACTATTGCCATTGGGCTCGCTACAAGTACCGCATCAAGCTGGGAATTCCAGGTTCATATCGGGGTGTGGACTCCCGGTCGACCAGCCATAAGTAGCCAAGGTCGCACAGGTGACGCCGTACCCTCTTTATCGCTTGGCCGTCCGATGCGAGACCCTCTCCGTCCAAGCACGCTTGCAGGGCCTGGCTCACCCTCGTTGGGCTTGCTCGGTCCGAAGCAGCAAACGCTGCAGCCACTCCGGCCGCGACAGGAAGCAAGTCCGCGTCGTCGAGTTCCTGATACCTATTGAGGTAGAGCAGATTTCGTTCCCTCAAGAACCGAGCCCTCACGCGGTCTACGTCGGCGAGGGAGATCGGGGCAGTGGGGTCGGGGCAGCCGTCCCAAAATGCCCTACCCCAAAGTTGCAAGAAGTAGGGATACCCCTGACTCTCCCGAACCGCTGTCTCCAACGCGTCAGTCGCGATGGACCGGTGGTACGCCTCCAGAGGAACTCGGATGGCGTCGGCGGATGCTTCCGGGTCAAGGCGCCCAATTGGAAGTTTCTCGCTGCGGTCCCAGAGCGACGCCTGAATGGCATTTAAGTGTCGGGGTAGGTCCGGCGTCCCTGCGAACAGAACTATCACGGGCAGCCCCTCTCCTTGCCGCGCTTGGACAATCTCGAGCAAGTCTCGGCCAAACACCTTGTCGATCATGTGCGATTCGTCGAGTGCCAGCAGGACCGAGCCCCAACGTGCCCTGCGTGTCAGCAGGCTGTCTAACGCCCCATTTATGGGGTCGCGTAGTTGGACACTGGCACCCATCGCTGAGGCACCACCAAACCTCCCTAGGAAGGCTCTCAGCCAAGTGGGTAGCAGCGCCAATTCGTCGAGCAGGGCTTCCTTCGCAGAGCTTTGGGAGGCAGAAAGTCGGATCGCTCGTATCCCACGTTTTTGGGCCTGGCCCACGGCCCACGCTAGGAGGGCGGTCTTGCCGTTTCCCCTCGGGCCGTAGAGGATGAGGTTCGTGCCGAGCGGTCGCTTGCGAGCCAACCGATCCAGATGGTTCTGGATCAGCGACTGCTCCGACTCGCGCCCCGCCAAGCACGGCGGAATCAACCCCTGGCCAGGAACGAAGGGATTCTCTGCCGGGTCCGAGGCCTGCTGCCTAAGCCCGTCATCGTTCACTTCGCCTCCATCGTAGAAGGGCCAAAGCAATCTGTGGTCGATCCCTTCAAGAGCCGGGCAGAGCCGGAGGACGGGGTGGACCGCCGCATAGGAGGAGCCCTTACCGCGCCCACCCGACCGTAGGGAACGCGAGATGCCGGGAGGCGTCCCGCCAGCAGACAATCTTCCGAGAGTCCGGCTCAATTCAACGACCGGACAATCAATCAGCGGGCCTGAAGCACTCTTGTGAGACGATTGGAACGCTCGCCGAGGCGCGAGCTTTCCACCCGATGAGGAATCCCTTTCGACACACCCCGTATGCCCTGATCCTTGTCCTGGCAGCGCTGCTGGTCATCAGTGGCTGCTCTACGCAGGAGTCAGGACCGTCCCGGTCTCCGAACGTCGTCGTCATGCTCGCCGACGACCAAGGCTGGGGCGACCTCAGTCTCCACGGCAACTCGAATTTGGCAACCCCGAACATCGACTCGCTCGCCCATGACGGCGCGATGTTCACGCACTTCTATGTGTGCGCGGTTTGCGCGCCGACCCGCGCAGAGTTCTTGACGGGTCGCTACTACGCCCGCGGTGGTGTTCGAGGGGTCTCGACCGGTCAGGAGCGATTGAACATAGACGAGCACACGATCGCCCAGACATTCAAGGCTGCCGGCTATGCAACAGGTGCCTTTGGCAAGTGGCACAACGGCACGCAGCACCCCTATCATCCGAACGCACGCGGGTTTGACGAGTTCTACGGCTTTACCGAGGGCCACTGGGGCCACTATTTCGACTACGAGATGGATCACAACGGAACTCTCGTGCGCGGGGAGGGTTTCGTGATCGACGACATCACGAACCGTGCGCTCGAGTTCATCGAACAGAACCAGGACAGCCCGTTCTTCGCTTACCTGCCCTTTAACACCCCACACTCCCCGATGCAAGTGCCGGACGACTACTGGGAACGCTTCGAATCGAAGGTGCTAGAGCTTCGTCACAGAGATCCCGACCGCGAGGACGTGCCCAAGACCCGTGCGGCGCTGGCCATGGTCGAGAACATTGACTGGAACGTCGGTCGCGTCTTGGCGAAACTTGACGAACTGGGCCTCGATGACGACACGATCATCCTGTACTTCAGCGACAACGGGCCCAACAGCTGGCGCTGGAACGGCGGCATGAAGGGACGCAAGGGGTCGATCGACGAGGGAGGTCTGCGCTCGCCCTTGGTTATCCGCTGGACGGGGCATATCCAGCCGGGGACCTCGATCAATCAGGTGACCGGCGCGATCGATCT
This sequence comes from Bryobacterales bacterium, assembly GCA_028819235.1. GTDB lineage: Bacteria > Acidobacteriota > Terriglobia > Bryobacterales > UBA6623 > VXMF01. Next base: position 420 of record JAPPMC010000023.1, on the reverse strand, counting down.
GCTCCCGACACTGGCGACTCTTGCTGGCATCCAGATCACTGGAACGAAGCCGCTCGACGGCCGGAGCTTGGCCCCTCTCGTGACGGGCCAAGAGTCCGAATGGAGCGACCGTCTGCTCTACTCGCTCCGGCTTCAGCGGGGCCAGACTCGTGTGAGCATCCGCAACCAGCGCTTCCGGCTCGATCCGGACGGCCAGCTATTCGACATCGAGAACGACCCCGGGCAGCAAGAGGACGTGTCGGCCGAGTTCCCTGAGGAGGCGAGCGCCCTTCGGGAGGCCGCGTTGGCCTGGGCAGCGGAAGTCGTTCCTAGCGTCGGTCCCGACGATAGGCCATTCCCGGTCGGGCACTCGGAGTTGACCCTGCTGCCAGCTAGTGCTCGCGCCAAAACCCCTGCCACGACGGGCCCGGCGGCCCACTG
>JAPPMC010000298.1 GCA_028819235.1 Bryobacterales bacterium | reverse complement strand
CTCTCAACCGTCGCTCAGACATCGCCCGATCCATTTAACATTGAAAGCCCCTGGCACGCCTCCATGGCTACAATATGGCCGGAGCAACCTAGGATGAGAACCTGTCGAGCGGCGGTGGTCGCGCTGGCCACTGGTGCCGCGCTGAGCGCGGCCGACACCATCAGCTACTACGAAGAGGTCCGGCCGCTGCTGCAGGTGCACTGCTCAGGATGCCACCAGCCGGCCAACCTGCTCAGCGGTCTGGACATCACCAGTTACGGCGGCATCCTGCGCGGCGGCAGCAAGCATGGGGCCTCGATCGTCAAGGGGGCACCGGACCGCAGCCCGCTCGTCGGCCTTGTGACTGGGAGGATCGAGCCGAGGATGCCAATGGGCGGGGCCGCGCTCGGGCCGGACGCCGTTGCGGTTCTCGAGCGCTGGGTCCGCGAGGGCGCCGAAGATGACACGCCCGCCGAGGCGCGGGCCCCGCAGCCACCGCCCGAGCCCCCGACCTACGATCAAGCTCCAACGATCACGGGAATGGCATTCTCCCCTGACGGGAGCCTCTTGGCCGTGGGCGGCTTCAAGGAGGTTGTCCTTCACAGGCTGGATGGCAGCGGCATCGAAGCGCGCCTGCTCGGGCGTTCGGACAAGATCCACTCGATCCACTTCTCGCCAGACGGCAAGCGCCTAGTGGCCATCGGAGGGACTCCCGCCCAGTTCGGTGAGCTGCAGGTCTGGGACCTGGAATCCCACACCCTCGAGCGATCGGTGACGGCAACTCCCGACACGCTGTTCGCCGGTGATCTCTCCCCGGACGGCACGCGCGCGGTGTTCGGGGCGGCCGACAAATCAGTCCGAATGGTGAATCTGTCGAGCGGAGAGGTGCTCTACACCGCGGGCCACCACGAAGACTGGGTCCTGCAGGCGGTGTTCGGCGTGGACGGGAAGCGCATCGTGTCCGTCAGCCGGGACCGCGCGGCCAAGCTGGCTGAGGCCTCGACGGGAGCATTCCTAGAGAACGTGAACTTCCTTCGGGACAAGCTCTACGCAATCGCCCGCCATCCCAGGCGCGACTATGTCCTCATCGGTGGGGAAGACCGTGTGCCCTACCTCTACACAATGGACAGGCCGCGCGCCCTCAAGATTGCAGACGACTCGACGCTCGTGCGCAAGTTCGAGGAGCAAGACGGCCAGATCTTCGCGCTGGCATTTAGCCCCGACGGCTCACGGCTGGCCGTGGGCGGAGTGGCGGGCGAGGTGCCAGTGTACGACAGCGAAACCGGCGAGCGGATCACAACATGTCAAGTCCCCGGAGGCATCTTCGTGGTCAAGTTTCACCCAGACGGCGGACGCATCGCCACGGGAGGGTTTGACGGCTTGGTGCGCATCTTCGACGCGGAATCAGGCGGTGAAGTGGAGTCCTTCGTGCCTGTGCCCATCGAGAAGGCCAGTGCTGACAGCGACGCCGGGACCGCTGGGTAGCGCCATGACACTCAGGATTCGGACCAATCTGGCTGCCGCGTGCCTAGCAGCGCTGGTCGCTGTTCCGCTGGCGGCAACTCCCCGGATCACCAGCGTCAGTCCGCCCGGGGGCCAGCGCGGCACGGCGGTCCAGCTCGTACTGGAAGGCAGCGGCCTGTCGGGGCGGCTGCGCGTGCACTCCGAAGTGCCGGGTTCGCTGACCGAACTGACGGCTGACGCAGACTCGGGGGGGCGCCATTTCCTCCTTGAGATTGGTGCGGCAGCTCCTCCGGGCGCGTACCGGATCGCTGTCGAAACGGACCACGGCGTCAGCAACGCTTGGCTCTTCAGCGTTTCGGACCTACCGGAGATTCGCGAAAAGGAGTCCCTGAGCGCGCGCGCACCGCGCAACGACTCAGGCGAGGCAGCACAGGTAATCGCCGTGCCTGTGGTCGTGAGCGGGACCCTGACCTCAGCAGACCGCGACCGCTTCCGGGTGGGCCTAGAGGCTGGCCAGCGGGTGACATTCGAAGTCGAGGCGCGCCGCCTCGGCTCCGCCGTCGACCCAGTGCTGGCGGTGAGCGGACCTGACGGTCGCCTCATCGGCCGGCCCGACGACTCCCCAGGCGTCGGCGGGGACGCCCGCATCTCTCTAGAGGCGGCAGCCTCGGGGGACTATCTGGTAGAAGTCCGCGATTCGCGCTTCAGCGACCAGAGCCGCAACTTCTACAGGCTGGTCGCCGGCCCTGTCGAGTACGCGGAGGCGATCTTCCCACTGGGCTGGAAGTCGGGCGAGTCCGTCGAGGTGGAGCTCTCCGGCGGCACACTCGCACAGCCAGAGCGCGTTGTGGCGGAGGGCGAGGAGGTAAGGCTGCCCGACGGGCGCGGAGGACTGCCGATCCCGTTCTTGCGTAGCGACGACCCGGAGATTCTGGAGCCGGAGGCCGAAGCTGCCCGGCTCCTGTCGCCATCGACAGTCGTCAATGGCCGCATCGAACAGCCCGGAGAAGTGGACTCCTACCGTATCGACGTGAAAGAAGGGGAACAGTGGCTGCTGGAGACCCAGGCAGCCGTGCTGGGAACGTCGCAGCTGTACACCCTGCTGACGGTCAGCGACCAGAACGGCACGAAGCTGGGATCAGCAGGCGACCAGCCACCAGAGGAGCTACTCTCGAACATCTCGGTCCGCTCCGAGGCGTTCGGTGACCCAGCGCTGGGCCTGACCGTGCCCGAAGGGGTCAGCGGCCTCCGGGTCGACGTGGAAGACCTCTTGGGCCGCGGAGGCCCAGGCTACTCTTACCGGCTGGTCGCGCGACGCCAACCTGGCGACTTCATCGTTCGGCTCGACGACACCCACGTCAACATCCCGAGAGGCGGCGCCACGAGCGTCTCCTTCACGATGGACCGCCGCGGATTCGACGGTCCGGTGCGGATCATCGCCGAGAACCTGCCGCCCGGCGTCACCGCCGAGGGCGGCAACATCCCGGCCGAGTTCGGAGGCATGACCACCCAGCGCCAGTCGCTCAACGGCCGCCTGATGTTCGCGGCGACCGAAGACGCGGAATCCGCCCGCTCGCAACTGTCCCTGTACGCAGAGGGCACAGCAGTTGACGGCAGCGCGATCCGGCGCCCGGTCCTCACATCGAGAGTTGTCACCTCTGTCGCCGGCACCCGCCAGCGGCCGGTCCGGTTGCGCGGGCCCACAGGGCGCGTCGACGCCACCGTGACGGTACCGCCTCCGGCCACGATCGAAGTCCTCTCCGGACACCAGTTGCGGCTGATCCAGGGCCAGCAGCACGTCATCAAATGGGCATTCCACACTCATCAGCCCGGCGTTCGGGCGGTGGACCCCATCAGACTCATCAACGGACCGGCGGTGGCCAACCTGAGGATTCTCGGCGACGCCAAGATCAAGGCCGGCGACAAGCTCAGCTCGCTCGATATGAACACGACGATGGGCACGCCTGCGATGCGCTTCGATCTGGTGCTTCAGGGCCGCGTGCGGCACGAGGGGGCAGTGCACCAAATCTACTCCCGGGCCATCGCGGTAGACATTGTCCAAGGCTATGAAGTGGGCGCGCCAACCGGCCCGGTCAGCGTGCAGGCCGGCGGCGAGTTCCAAATCTCCGGAAGCTTCGCCCGGCGGGCAGAGTTTGACTCGGAAGTGGTCCTGGAAGCGGCAAACCTTCCAGCCGGTGTCTCGTGCAGGCCGCTGACAATCGGCGACAGTCCTGAGACCTATTCGCTCTCGTGCGAGGCCGAGGATGCTGTGGAGAGCGGCGACCACTTGATCGAAGTCGTCCCGAGATCGGTGCTGGCCGGGAGGGACAAGGAGGCCGTGCCCTACAACATTTCCCCGGTGGAGGCAGTATTGGCGATCTCTAGGGAAGGATGAGCATGGATAATGGAACAAGCCTGCGATGAGGAGAGTGCGTAGATGAAGAAAGCCACCATCTTGGTTTGCGTGGTTGCGCTGACGGCGACAGTGCTGCCAGCCGCGGCCGCCAATCAATCCGAGAGCCGCCTCACGTTCTTGCGAGACGTGATGCCCGTGCTGAACAACACCGGGTGCACCGCCGGCGCATGCCACGGCAGCGCGAAGGGCAAGAACGGCTTCAAGCTCTCGCTGCGAGGCTACGATCCCGAGTTCGACTACCGGGCCCTGCTCTTCGAGGTGTCCGGCAGGCGCTTCAACCGCGCCGTCCCTGCCGCGAGCCTGATGCTGTCCAAGCCCAGCATGCAGGTGCCGCACGAGGGAGGCCTGCGTTTCGAGAAGGACTCCGACCCGTACAACACGATCGCGGAGTGGATCTCGCAGGGTGCCGTGTTCGGCGATCCGGCTGTGGACGGAGTGGTCCGCCTTGAGGTCGAACCGGTAGAGATATTCCTGGACGGGCCGGGCGAGACCCAGACGCTGATGGTGACGGCCCACTACGGAGATGGCACCACGCGCGACGTTTCGAGCCTAGCGGTTGTGGAAAGCAACTCGACCAGCACGGCCCACATCGACGACTCCGGGGGGGTGGTCGGTGAGCGCATTGGAGAGGCGGCCATTCTGGTGCGGTACGAGGGGAAGTTCATGACCGTTCCCATGACCGTGCTCAATCCGGCCCCTGGCTTCGATTGGGTGCAGCGGCCGGTCCACAACTTCATCGACGAGCACATCGACGCGAAACTCAAGCGGCTGCACATTCAGCCGTCCGATCTGGCCGACGACGCCAGGTTCGTGCGGCGCCTGTACCTGGACCTAACAGGCATTCCGCCGACTCCTGAGCAGGCGCGGGCGTTCATCGAGGACCCCGACTCGGCGCGTGCCAAGCGAAACCGGCTGATCGAGGAGCTTGTCGGCGGCGACGCTTACGTCGACCATTGGTCGCTGAAGTGGGGAGACCTGCTGCAGTCCAACCGGAAGCACCTCGGCGAGAAGGGGATGTGGGCCTTCCGCCAGTGGATCCGCGACGCGATCGCCTACAACCAGCCGTACGACGAGTTCGTCAAGGAGCTGCTCACCTCCGTAGGGAGCACCTACCAGGCCCCTGCTGCGAACTACTACCGCGTCAACGACGACCCCAAACTTGCCATGGAGACAGCCACCCAGCTGTTTCTGGGGGTGCGCATGGTCTGCGCGCAGTGCCATGACCATCCCTTCGAGCGGTGGACGCAGAGCCAGTACTTCCAGATGGCGGCGTTCTTCGCCGCGGTCGGCATGAAGCCCGGCTTCGACAGCGACGAGCAGATCGTCTACCTCAGAGGGGACGACGCGGAGCTCCGCCATCCCAAGACCAACAAGCCTGTCGAGCCCGACTACCTGCTGGCATCAGCTGGGATGCCGGAGATCGGCTCGCTACCCGACAGCCGTGAAGCGCTGGCGGTGTGGCTCACCTCGGAGAACAATCCGTACTTCGCCAAGGCCATCGTCAACCGAGTCTGGAGCTACTTCTTCGGCAGGGGCATCATCGAGCCCGTGGACGACATCCGCAGTTCGAATCCCCCGATCAACCCGGCCCTCCTTGACGCGCTTGAGGCAGACTTCATCGCCAACGGGTTCGACATGCAGCACCTGATCCGCACGATCGTCGAATCGCGCACGTACCAGGCCTCGATGGAGACAAGCGAGTGGAACGCCGACGACGAGGTCAACTTCTCGCACTTCCGCCCGCGCCGGCTGCCTGCCGAGTCCCTGCTCGACGCGGTGACGATCGCGACAGGCGCCCGCCCCGACTTTCCCGAAGTCCCAGAGGACTTCAGCGCGCAGCAGCTGCCGGACCCCCATGTCGACACTGGGGGCTTCCTGAGCATGTTCGGTCGGCCCGACAGGGAGTCTCCCTGCGAATGCGAGCGGCGCAACGACCTGAGCCTTCCCCTCGCGATGAGCCTGGTGAACGGCCCGACGCTGGCCGATGCGATCGCGCACCCAGACGGACGCATCGCCAAGGCAATCCTGGCCGGGCGAAGCAACCGGGAACTGATCGAAGAGCTGTACTTGGCCGCCCTCAGCCGCATGCCGACGCCCCAAGAGATGGACGAGGCTCTCACCTACCTGACGAGCGGTTCCGGTCGCGCGTCGCAGTCGCAAGACCTGCTATGGGCGCTCATTAACTCGAACGCTTTCCTGTTCAACCGCTAGCTCGGTCAGCGGGGGCCGGGGCAGTCAAGCGCTCGGCCACGAGTTCTGCGACGTCTGCCACGCGGACGCCTCCGGTGCCTGCGTGCCCGGCCGCGTCGGACAGCATTATTGGGCAGTAAGGGCAGGCTGTGGCGATCGTCCTCGCGCCGGTCCGGCGGGCCTCGTCGAACCGCAGATAGTTGGCGCGGCCTCCCGGATGTTCCACGCTGTCGTCCGCGATGAACAGCTGCGCCCCGCCGGCTCCGCAGCAGAGCGTCCGTTCGCCGTGGTGGCGCATCTCGCGGAGATCGGCCCCTAGGGCCCGAAGGACCTGCCGGGGTTGCTCAACAACGCCGCGGCCGCGGGCGGAGTAGCAGGGGTCGTGCAGGGTAACTCTCCCTTCCCTGCCCTGGAGGTTGAGCGACCCGACCAGCGACGCGAGAAGCTCAGTGTGGTGCATAACCTCAATGCCGAGCTCTGAGAACTCGGCCTGCTGACGGTAGTCGGAGTCGAACATGCGGGCGCAGTGCGGATCACAGGTCACGATCTTGCGCACCCCGTTCGCACGCAAGGCCGAGATCACCTGCTCAGAGAGCTCCCAGTAGAGATACTCGTTGCCGGCCCGGCGGGCAGGCTCGCCGCAGCAGGTCTCGCTGGCAAGCACACCCCAAGATAGTCCTGCCGCGGTCAGGATGCGTTGCATGGCACGGACGACTTCGTGACCGTGCGGGTCGTAGCTGCACCCGCACCCCAGCCAAAGCAGCCATTCGGCGGATCGCTCGTACCTAGGCAACCCGGCACTCTCGAGAAGTTTGGCGCGGACTTGGTGGGAAGCGCCCCAAGCGTTGTGGGGGGCGCGCTCCATGGTGTTGAACATGTCGGTGAGCTTGGGGTTCGCGGTGCGGCCCTCGCTGACGAGCCCGCGCCTGAGATCGAGGATCTTCATGCCGACGTGCTCGATTCCGACCGGGCAGGCCTGCTCGCACGCCCCGCACGTGAAGCACTGGAACAGGTCGTCCTCCGTGATCCAGGCCGCGCCGCGATCGACCATGGGCTGATCGCCAGCAACAACATCGCCCCCGGCCAGCAGTCCCTTCTGGAGCTGCAGCACAATCTGCTTCGGGTCGAGCGAGCCGCCGATGAGGTTTGCGGGACAGTGGTCGGTGCACCGACCGCACTCCACGCATGAGTGCACGTCCAAGACGTCCTTGCTGGACAGGTCCGAGAACGCCAGCATTCCGAAGTCGTCGTCATCGTCGTCACGAAGCGGGCGCATGGCGCTGGTGCCCTTGCCACGGAAGAAGATGGCGACAGGCGCAAGCACCAAGTGCAGGTGCTTGGAGTTAGGAATGAGCCAGAGCATGCCGAGCAGCGAGACAGTGTGCACCCACCAGTTGACCCTCCAGCCCGGCGAGACCGGATCGAGCCTTCCCCAGTCCAAGAGGTAGGTGAGCATGAGGACGCTGATGAGTGCCGCGACAATCGCCGAGGTGCGGGAGAGCGTCTCGCCCAGCGCCCGAGGCCGCAGCACGAAGCGGCGAAAGCTCAGCCCCCCAATCCCAGCCAGAACGGCCACCGCCCAAACCGCGGCGAATGCTCCGTACCACCCGTGGCCGACGCCATCCGGGTCGAGCAGCCCGAAGCCGACCGCAAAGTGCTCCACACTGACCCAGGCAAATGCGAAGAAGCCCCACATGACGAGCGCGTGCAACAGGCCTGGCAGCGGGCGCTCGCGAATCACGTGCGTCTGCAGCATGACCTCGCAGAAGACAGTCCAGAGGCGCGACGCAAAGCGGTCGGACGGAAGGTTGCGCTCCTTCGCCGACAGCATCGGTGCTAGGCGGCGACGGACCGCCAGGGCGAAGTAGCCCACACTGGCAACGGTCACGCCGATCAGAACGATCCGCTCAATCACAGCCAAGGATCATATCGCGCAGAGCCCGATGCAAACACCGACAGGACTATCGCGGGACGGCGATTGAGACCCGATCCCCACGATAGGGACTGCGCCCCTTTGAAGACGACTAAGCGGCGAGTGATCGGCGACGGAACAACCCAGTCGTGGCCCGGACGACGGTTGGATGGGTACACTGGCCTCGGTATGCGAATCGGTCGGCGAGAATTCTTGGCAGCCGGAGGAGCCGTCGCAGGCCTTGCCGCTTGTGAAACCGTACCGGGGCCCCGCAAGGCGAGTCGGCCCAACATCCTGTTCTTCTTCCCCGATCAGCACCGCTTCGACTGGGTGGGGTGGAACGCCGCCGTGCCCGTTCCGACGCCGAACCTCAACGAACTGGCCGCCCGCGGGATCAGTTTTCCAAACGCGATCGTCGATTCACCGGTGTGCGGCCCCTCTAGGGCCTGCCTCGCCTCTGGCAGCGTCTACGAACGCTGTGGTGTGGTCAATAACAGTGCGAACTTCCCGCTCGATCGGCGCACGTACTACCGGGCCCTCCGAGAGAGCGGCTACCACGTGATGGGCTGCGGCAAGCTGGACCTCCACAAAAAGGACCGGTGGTGGGGCTTGGACGGCCGAGTGAGCATGGAGCCTTGGGGCTTCTCGGCCATGATCGACAACGGCGGCAAGGGCGGCGGCGCGAACGGCTACCGGAGCGATCCGCCCGGACCTAAGGATCCCTACTATGCCTACCTGGACTCGCTGGATCCTCCGCTGGGCGCGATGTGGGCTTCCGAGATCCAACGGCTGGGAAGGGTCAAGTGGAATTCAATCGACCACAGCCAACCCCCAGAAGTGCTAGACGATCTGCTGCGCCGGGAGACATGGTGGGGCGCGACAGACCCGGCGCCACTTCCAGACGAGGCGTACTGCGACAACTGGATCGCGCGCAACGGCCTCGACCTGTTGCGTCGGGCTCCCGAAGGCAAGCCGTGGCATCTGGTGTTGAACTTCGTCGGGCCCCATCCCCCGATGGACATCACCGAGTCGATGGCCCGCCGCTATCGCGGGCCTGATCGCGTCATCGAGGGCTTTGCCCAGCCTGAGCACTACGACGGACCGTTCCCTCCCGAACAGCACGTTCGGATCCGCCAGAACTACGCCGCGATGATCGAGAATATCGACCGCTGGCTGGGTGTGTTCGTGGAGGAACTGCACAAGCGCGAGGAGTTCGAGAACACCCTGGTCGTCTATTCGAGCGATCACGGCGAGATGCTGGGTGACCACTCCCGGTGGGGAAAGAGCGTACCTTACCAGCCAGCGGCCGGAGTTCCGCTAGTGGTGGCCGGCCCCCGGATCGTCCACGGTCGATCGAACGACGCGATGGCAAGTCTGATCGACATGACTGCAACGTTCCTCGACTATGGCGAAGCCGGGAGTCTCGAATGGCAGGACGGGCAGTCCCTCAGGCCGATTCTTGAGGGGGTTCGGTCCGACCACCGCGAGTTCTCGCGGTCCGCCCTTACTGCAGGCGGCAACCAGTGGCGATTCGTGCAGGACCACCGCTTTAAGCTCTTGGAAGGATACGGGGCCGAGACGGTGCGACTCTTCGACCGGGAGAAGGACCCGCTCGAGGCGGAAAATGTCGCCGGATTAAACCCGAACGTGGTAGAGCGCCTCAGCAAACTGTTCGTGGAGGCATAGCGACATGCTCCTCCCGACGCCCGAGTCTCGATGCAGACCTCGGTGGCAGAGATCATTGGAATCCTGATGAGACCGATTCAGTGGACGCTGGCAGGTCTGCTCGCCATAACTGCCCCGCTTCCCGGGCAGAGCGAGCGGCCGAACATTGTGATCGTATTCGCGGACGACATGGGGTTCGGCGACCCTCAGGTATACAACTCGCGGTCTCGAATCCCAACGCCGCACATTGATGCGCTGGCGATGCGCGGCATACGCTTCACAGACGCTCACACAGCGTCTTCAGTCTGTACGCCTTCGCGGTACGGCCTACTGACAGGCAGGTACCCCTGGCGCTCGCGTCTGCCGACGGGAATCGTCAATAGCTGGGGCGGGCCGGTGATCTCGGCCGAGCGCCTGACTTTGGGCAAGATGCTCCAAGCCGGGGGGTACCGCACGGCTTGCTTCGGCAAGTGGCACTTGGGCTGGGACTGGCCCCTCAAGGAAGGCGGGTACCTGTCCAGTGAGTTGGACGGCGTCAACGTCGGTCGCGACTACGAGCCATTCGGCAGGAGAATCGACTTCTCGAAACCGATCCGGGAAGGCCCAATCACGAGGGGCTTCGACCGCTACTTTGGCGACGACGTGCCGAACTTTCCTCCGTATGCGTTCATCGAGGATGACCGAATGCTCGGCAATCCTACCGAACGGATGCCCGTCCACAAGAGCCAGCGCGGTGGCCCAATGCTGCCGGGATGGGACCTTTGGGCAGCACAGCCAACGATCACGGCCCATGCCCTGGAATGGCTGCAAGAACGCACCGCCGATCCCTCCACGCCGTTTTTCCTGTACATGCCTCTGCTGGGCCCGCACACGCCGATCGTGCCCAACGCGCAAAGCAGGGGCAAGAGCGATGCGGGGCCGTACGGCGACTGGGTCCACCAGATGGACTCCATCCTCGGTGCGGTCGTAGAGATTCTTGAGAGGACGGAGGCCATCCGAAACACCGTCGTGATCTTCAGCTCGGACAACGGCTCGCCGGCCCGCAGCGGGATCGGTACGGTAGGTGCTACGCGAACGGTGACGGAGCTGTACTCGCACGTGCCGAATGCGCCATGGAGGGGTCTGAAGGCAGATGCATGGGAGGCCGGCCATCGCGTGCCGCTCATCTTTCGGTGGGATGGGCAGGTCCGGGCCGGCCAGGTCTCCGAGCGCACCGTGTGCCTCACCGATGTGTTCGCAACCGTCGCGGAGATCTTGGGTGTCCCGCTACCGAAGGAGGCGGGCGAGGACAGCTTCAGCCTAGGCCCGCTGCTGTTTCAGCAAGGCGAGTACGCTCGCGATCAGGTCGTGCACCACAGTCACAGAGGCGTCTTCGCAATTCGCCAAGGTCCGTGGAAACTGATCCTAGGGACCGGCAGCGGCGGATTCTCGGCACCGACGGGGCGCGCGCTGAGTCCTTCCGAAGATGAGGCGATGCAGCTGTACCTGCTGAGCGAGGATCCGCATGAGCGGCGCAATCTGAGCTCGGCCCGCCCGGAGGTCAAGCGCCGCCTCTTGGCGGAACTGGCGCGCCTACAAGCAGAGGGCCGCTCGCGCTGAGCAGCGGCTAACGTCCTGGCGAGAATCCTGTGCCGTCATGCGTCGGCTCTCGCCTTCGGTAAACTTGGGCCCTAATGGACCCCCAGATGCTCGCCCTTGGCGGCCTGTGGTATGTCGCCTTTCTCTTGTCGCTGACCTGCCACGAGTCAGCTCATGCGCTCGCGGCAGCTTGGGGAGGCGACTACACGGCCAGCAGCGCTGGCCAAGTCACGCTGAATCCGGTTCCGCACATCACCAGAGAACCGCTCGGCACGGTTGCCGTACCGATTATCTCGTTCGTGCTGAGCCAGTGGATGCTCGGATGGGCATCGGCACCGTACAGCCCGATTTGGGAGCATCGCTACCCGCGGCGGGCGGCATTGATGGCCTTGGCCGGGCCAGCGGCGAACCTAGGGCTGGCAATCCTCGCCGCAATCCTCATCAACTTGGGAATCGCTGCGGGTGTGTTTACGATTCCGGCGTCGATCTCGTTCTTCTCGGTCGTTGAAGGAGAGGGCGACTTTGCTCCCGTCGCCCAGTTCGTCAGCATCCTCTTCACCCAGAACCTACTGCTGATGACGTTCAACCTGTTGCCCGTCCATCCCCTCGACGGCAACAGTGTGATCACGCTCGCGATGCGGGAGAACACCGCGCGACGATGGTTCGACCTCACGCGCGATAATTCGTTCGGCTTCTTGGGCTTGGTGCTGGCATGGTACCTCTTCGGGCAGATCTTCTGGCCGGTGCTGCGCGTCGCCATTCGCATTCTCTACTGGACCTGATGTCGGCTGGGCTCACCAGCCGGTGGCCTACGTTGACCCGCTGATCGGCCGAGTTGACCACTCAGGTCTCTGGCACTTGCTGGCGTGACTGCTAGCCCTAGCGGACCGAAGCGCGTGCGAGGTGCGCATCGCACGGCTTGGGGTGCCGATCTGCAGTGCGGTTTCCCGAGGGCGACCAATCCAAGAAGCGGAGCACCTGCCCGCAGAGAATGAGATCCCAGATGTCGGCCTCAGCAGCTCGGAGACGGCCGGCACTGCAGGCAAGCAGTTTGAGGAAGCCACGTTAGGGGCCCGTGGAGGGGGTAGCATGACCGAGCACAGGTTCCGGGCCCCAAGCCTAGCCACCCCCGGGAGCGCGTCCGCCTGGGACGGTCACAGATTAAGGCCAATACGCCCGACAGCAAGGCACGACCACGCAAGTTTCCCTAGCACTGCAAGGATTGCCGCTGAACCCTTGGCCTGCGCGTGTTGCCGGCGAGAATCCGCCGCGACTGCGGCGTTGGCCCATCCGGACCTGTCCTGCCTGCCATAGGATTAGGGTCTCAAGAGAAGGGCGTGAGCATTGCAAATCTAAGGCCCCGACTGCCGATCGGGATACAGACGTTCCGCACACTCCGCGAAGAAGGATATTGCTACGTCGACAAGACCGGATTCGCACTCCAACTGGCCTTGTACGGCGGGTACTATTTCCTGTCCCGCCCGCGGCGCTTCGGCAAGAGCCTGTTCCTAGACACGTTGAAGGAGCTGTTCGAGGGGAACCGAGAACTGTTCGAAGGGCTCAAGGCTGATCAAGGTTGGGACTGGTCGGTGCGGCGACCGGTTGTGCGACTAGACTTGGCGACGGTCAATGGGACCGTTCCGGGGGATCTCGACGCAGACCTCGGTGAGCAGTTACGGGCCATCCAGGCCGCTGAGGGTGTGGACCGGCTGGATGAGACCCCTAGGGGGCGGTTTCGACACCTGATCCGCAGCCTGCACAACCGGCACAGACACCGAGTTGTAGTGCTGGTAGACGAGTACGACAAACCGATCTTGGATGCGCTGCACCACCCTGACATGGCGAAGACGAACAGGAACTACCTGCGTGCGCTGTATTCGGTGATCAAGTCGTGCGACGCCCACGTGCGCTTCTGCCTCCTCACCGGCGTAAGCAAGTTCTCAAGGGTGAGCCTATTCTCCGGACTGAACAATCTCCGGGACATCACCCTGAACCCCAAATACTCGTCGAACTGCGGCTATTCGGAGAGCGACCTCGACTCCGTATTCGCCCCGGAACTTGATGGCTTGGACCGAGCCCGGATCCGCGACCGGTACAACGGCTACAGATGGGGAGGCGAGGAGAGGGTCTACAACCCCTTTGATGTACTGTTGCTGCTCTGGGACCGCGAGTTCAAGCCTTGGTGGTACGAGACAGCCACGCCCACGTTCCTGATAGAGCGGCTCGCCGAGGAGGAAGTGCCATGGCACATCCTAGACGGGTTGCGCGCTTCTGAACAGCTGTTCTCCACCTTCGACGTCGGCAGGGTCGCGCCGGAGGCGCTGCTCTTTCAGACTGGGCACCTGACCGTCGCGGAGAGGGAAGACCTAGAGGACGGTATCACCTATCGCTTGGCGTACCCGAACCGGGAGGTAAGGCAAAGCCTGAATCGGTCACTGCTCGATGACTTGCTGGGTGCCGGGTGGAAGAGAGACAGGGAGAGGGACCGCCTGATCCATGCGCTGAAGACGGGCAACCTTGCACGGCTGAAGGAACTGCTGAGGGAACTGCTGGCAGGTATTCCGCAGCAATGGCACGGGCGGAACGCGATGGCGGATTGCAAAGGCTTCTACGCGAGTGTCCTGTACGGACACTTCTCCGCCGCAGGGGCGGACGTGCGGGCAGAGGTGAGCAGCAGCACAGGCCGGGCCGATCTCTGCGTGCGTGCATTCGGCCGAGTATACGTATTCGAGTTCAAGATGCACGACAGGGGAGGGGATCCGGCCGCGATGGCACAGATGAATGCCAAGTACTACGCTGCCAAATACGAAGCCTTGGGGGAGCCGATCCATCTGGTGGGAGTCGCGTTCGACGCGAAGACCCGGAACCTGACGGGCTTCATTGCACAGACTATTTGAGGGAGAGACCCTCGCCCGCACAAGAAGTGCTGTTCTCGGAAAGGATGCGCAGGATTGTTGGTCCGCTCGACGATTGCGACGACAGGTCCACCATAGGCGTACCCGACAAGATGTCCCAAGAGCCGGTCGTCACAGCTTGCGCTCGCAGTCGGGGCGAGGATTCTCCGGGGTGTCCGGGCCGTCTCGGCGGGCCGGTCGATCGGCAAGTGGTGGCCCGCGATGGCAGTGCGGATGCAGAGGGAAGGCGTATATCGCCCTGAGACCCACCACACCGCGGTGCCCGGCGCTGTGCAAGCTGGACACGACCTTCGGATCGCTGGCGAGGGGCGGGGGGCGGGGGGGCGAAGAGCTGCTCGGGAGCCTATGTGGTGTCAGACGTGGCGAACGAACCGCCTGCGACGGGTGGCGTCGGCCGTGGCAGCGAACAACAGCAAGTGACGACCGGTCCTCTTTGTTCTGAGTTGGCACTTGGTGCCGGAATCTCGTTCTTTGGTTTGGAGGGTCACATGAGCCTGATGGGAACTCTGGTCCGGGAATGACTTGGAGCAGGAGTAGCCCAAGAGTTGTGGCAAGACTTCGGTCTAGTTCCGCAGGGCGGGCTCTATCAGCGCAGTCGACACTGGGGCTCTGCCAGACGTGTTCGACGACTGTAGCGAATACGGCGACACTCCAAAAAGGCTGTGGCTCATATCCTCAAGAGGTGGCTGCTCAGTACCGCGAGTTCATTTCAGAGGGAGGCATGAGGGCGATATCGGTTTCTCGGGTTCGCCAGTGTGACGGCGCAAACCCTCATTGTGGAGGCTCAAGGCAGCGGACAAGCGCGATGCCCCAAACGCAGCACTCTGACAACCGAGGGCGGGCTTGGCACGGGGCCGCTCGAAGAGGATGCTTGCTGTCTCCCAGAGCATCAAGCGAATTCCAAAGATCGTTGGCCGCTCAAGATCGGTGCAGTGTGCGGGAGTTGACGGATCGAGTAGGACGGTAGCCAGTGAGCGAGGACGTCATCGCCGACACATGTTGGGACGTTACGACCAAAGAATGGGCTCGTGCACCCAAAGACATTCTCGAACGACACGACGACTTCCTCTACGAAAACGATCGTAGGTGAGGCCTGTCCTCGCCAGCAGCCACATCCTTCCCGCCGGGGCTTGTCTGGGCGCACTGTGATGCCCCGCTAGTATGTGAGCGGGGACTTGGGGCCGTTCGGAGGATGCTATGAAGATTCGACTGTGCCTGATATTGGCGGCGTTGCTCGCCGGATGCGGTCTAGGCCCACCCACCGGGAATCAGGACCCAAGAGACCCGGTCGAAGCACGCGGGCAGCTCTCACAAGAGACTCAGGACCTATATGGCGCACTGGAAGCGGGCGAACAGCTCTCACAAGATGAGGCCGTGGATTTGGAGCAGCTGCTTGCTTCGGAGCCAGAGAACCAAACCCTGAGACTCCGACTCATCGGCTACTACTTCGGGCTTGAATGGGGCTCTGAGCTGTCGAAGCGGCGGGCCCAGCATGTCCTTTGGCTAATCGAGAACAAGCCGGAAGCCCAAGTGCTTGCTATGGCGGAGGGGCAGATCGACAGTTCTGAGACCGCCGCGTATTGGGAAGCGCGGTCCGTTTGGACCCAGCATTTGGAGAGAATGCCGGAAAACCTAGACGTACTGAGAAACGCCGCTAGGTTCTTCATGTTCAGTGAGGGGCAACTAGCGATCGAACTGCTCAAGCGCGCGCAGCGGATAGACGCTTCGAACCCGGAGTGGGCCAGGAGCTTAGGCCAACTGTACAGCTTTGAGACGGTCGGGAGTAGCGGCGAGCCGGATCCCAATGTAGCGGCCGAGGCACTGATCCAGTATGAACGCGCCTATGAACTTTTTGGGAAGGTCGATGGGGATCACCTCCTAGAAGACCTCGCCAGAGCCGCTCTCGTTGCTGGCGAGACCCAGAAGGCGCGGGCATTCGCGGATTCGATGCTGAGCAACACGGCCAGCGGCTGGAACTTCGGTAATCGGGTCCACCACGGCCACCTGACTCTCGGCAGGATCGCGCTTGCCGAGGGCAACGTGGAGGAGGCCAAGGCCCGGCTCTTGAAGGCTGGCGCAACACCGGGCTCGCCGCAACTTGATTCGTTCGGGCCAAACATGGCGCTGGCGAAGGACCTGCTCGAGAAAGGAGAGAAGGAGGTTGTACTCAAATACTTCGAGCTGTGCTCCGAGTTCTGGAACTCTGACGATGCTTTGGAAGAACTAGCAGACTGGACCGCACTGGTAAAGGGAGACAGGATTCCTGATTTCGGTGTGAATCTCGACTATTAGCCTGGCCAGAGGACCCAAGGTGGGAACCTTGGCCCGGGCATAATATTGCCGTTGGGTCGGGCGGACGGTGGTTCGCCGCGGGCATTGCAGTTACTGGCACTACTCGCCGACCCTAACCAGCACGGTTCGGGTCTGCCAAGCCTCCATTGAGAAGCTAGCAAGATCAAAGTTGCTGCCTGTTAACTCCTCGACCGTATTGGCGACCCTCGCTTCCGAGATCGGAAGGAACGTCTGGATCTCAACCCGCTGTGCGAGTGACCCAGAGTTCTCCTGGAGCCTGAGCATGTACCAGCCAGGGCGCGACTCAGCCGGCTTGAAGGCTAGAAGCCAAACGTTCGGATGGCTCACTCGAAAGAACTCCCGAGAAGCGGGGACGCCTTCGGACGGCACGAATCGTGACCGCAACGGCAGGTTCAGCTCCGCACCGAAGCGCTTCCATGTTCCCGGATCGCTGGGCTGGGCCGCAATCCGGAATCGGAAGCGCTGGATCGGCGAGCTCTGCGGCTCGCCGCGGAATACCCGCTGCACTCCCTCCTCCCGGGTCTGCACTAGCATGTCCTCCCAGCTGACAAGGAACAGCATGTCCGGACGAATGCAGAATCCGTCCTTGTTCGCCAGCGTGACCCCCCAATCCGCCGTGCGCGGCGCATGGGTGAAGTGCCCTGGCGTGTACTGTGGGGAATCGCTGCCGGGCAGTCGGTCCATCGGCACGCGAGCCACGAATCCGGCCCCATCGACAAACAGGTCTCGGCTCTCGGCCAACGGCAGGGCCACGCCATAGGCCTGATGGTTGGCGGACTCCTCGCGGAGCACGCTGAGGTCAAGGTCGAACGCCAGGTCGGCGTAGGCAGCCTCGCGGTAGGTGGTCAGGATGGTTAGAGGAAGGGCCGACCCCGGACGCTCAAGGTAGACACGCCGGGAAACCGGGCCCTCGACGACCCGGGTCGCAGCCGGGCCCAAGGGAGCCTCTCGGTGTTCCTTGCGGTCGATGGCTACGTACAGCCCGCCAAACGGACGCCCGGACTCGGAAAGCAACAGGTCCCTATCCGTGCTTCGATCAAGGATCGAGACCAGCCTGCCGGACTCGTCCCAGCCACCCTCCAGCTGAAAGCCCACATCCGCGGTCGAGACCTCGCCCTGGGCTGGTTCAATCGAGTACATCCGGTAACCAACAGCCGGAATGTCCCGCGCGAAGAACTGGACGTGTCTCTTGGTGTTCGGAATGTCCTCACAGGGCAAGGCTTCCCCGCTCACGAGATCAACCGCGACGAGCGGCCCATCGTGCAGCGCGGCCGGCAATCCTTTCACGACCACCGGACCGCTGCGTCTCCACGACAGGCCGTTGTAGACCATTAGTGCCTTCTTGCCGCTCGCCCTCTCCGCCGAACCGGCCAGCCGGTCCAAGGCCCTCCTCATTTGCTGTTCCGCATTGGAGTAGCCGACCAGCGAAAACGTGTACTGCGCCGCTTCATTCCAGTCGGTGTCCCACCGGCTGAAATAAGTTGGCCAAGGCCCACTGCCGGTGGTGTGCTCCTGGAACGTGAGCAGTGTCTGCCATGCCTCAGCGAAATCGTATCTGGGGAACCCTGACGCTTTAACGATCGACGCGATTGTCGCCGCTGCTTCGGCCGCCGGCAGCAGACTTGAAGCCTGTCGCATCTTGCTCGTGGTCTCTGGAACGCGCAGCTTCACGGTTGCCCAGTGTCCGGTGCCGTCCCCTGAAGCTGTGGGGTAGTCGTCGCCGTACTTCTCCGTCAGGTAGCGGAAGAACTCGTCCGCCGTGGACATCTTCATCGGCATTTCCGGGTGGTCCCTGTTCCACGAGCGGATCTGTTTCAGAATGCCCAGCGCACGGTTCGGATCTGAGTTGTCGCCCGGCGAGCACAACAGCATGTACGTGTCGTACCGATACCCGTTCTGCTCAAGCCATGCCAACCGTCGGGGCAGGGTCTTCTCGAGCTCCTCCGGCGGGAACTCGGCGCGGAGGTTCCACCGGTATCCCTCCATGTAAGAGTCATACGAGAACCATGTCAGGACTCGACTGCCGTCGGGTCCGACCCAATAGAACGGATTCTGGTCGACACCCAAGCTGTTGCCGCCACCGATGAAGAGGTTTAGGCCCGTGACGAGGTACTTCACTCGGCTCCCCTCCAGCACGCGAGGGAATGCCCAACTGAATCCGGGTACGTCATTCTGGAAAGCGACAGGTGCCTCAATCCCGAACTGCTTCCGGAGCTTGTGCCCCAAGTAAACCAGCCTATTGGACTCCTCCGCTCCCATCAGACCGCTGTGCATGTTGCCGAAGGCGACTCCGAGTGCAAGGCGTCCCTCCCGAAGTAGAGTGCCCAGCCGGTCAATGTCGGCTTGGTCGTCGGTGCGTCGCAGCCACTCCTGCAGCATCCAGGCCGACTCGATCGTCCATCGGAAGTCCTGATGTTCTGTCGCGAGACGAACTGCAGTGTCGATAGTGTCCTTGTATTCTCGGGCAACTTCGTCCGGCGGGCGAGTGAATCCGATGTCCAGATGGCTGTGCGATACGACGTAAATCTGGCGAATCGATCCTGTCCTTTGGTCGGACGGAAGTTCATACTTCTGAGGCTCTTGGCCCAGACCGACATCCAACACGGTTGCTAGGGAAAGAAATAGTGCGGCACTTCGCCAACGAAGACGAAGACCGCCGATACTGACCGATCCGCAACGAACGGAACGACCACATCGCACGCCCCGTCGACAGGGCGTTCCAGCCTTCAATTCACTCATCCTGTCAAAACGAGTATCGTAGAGCGAACTGCACCTGCCGATTTGATCCGAATCCAGTAAATGGAACTGTGTGTGTCGAAGTACTCTGCCCAAAGGACGCAGCGAACGCAGTTATGGCATGTGGATTGTTGAACTGTGGTGTGTTGAATATGTTGAACATCTCGGCCCTGAACTGCACCGTTTGTCCCTCTCGAATCGTGAAGTTCTTGAAGAGAGAGAAGTCCCAATTCAGAGCCGCCGGACCGTTCAAGATGTTCCGCCCTGCATTGCCAAGCGTACCGGGCTCGGGCGCGACAAAGGCATTGATGTTGAACTGGTGCCCCGGAATGTCCTGATTGGCGGGGTAGAGTGGCTGGCCGTCGACCAAGTTCGGGCGGGTGCTGAAATTGCCGACTCCCAGAGGATCGCACCAGCACTGCGGGTTCACGGGCAGGCCGGAGCGGAGGACAGTGATCCCATTGACCTGCCACCCGCCACCCAGCCACTCCGGCAGCTTGGGAGCGCTCGGCAGTTCGTAGGTGTAGTCAAATTGCAACGCGTGCCGCACGTCCATGTCGCCGTCAGCGTATGCCTCGCGCGGGTTGGTGTCATCTTGGGCGCCACTTCCCCAAGGAATTCCCCCATCGTCGAGCGCATGGGCCCATGTGTAGTTGACGTTCGCCCGGAGTCCCTTGCTGAGCCGCCTTCGGAGGCTGACTTGCAGTGCGTTGTATGTCGACGTAAGGTCATCCCTGACGGAGTTGATGTTGGCAAAATCCGAATACGGACGCACGCCTCCCTGGACGCGATTCAGGTTCTGACCAGTCGTGAGATGCAGCGCACGGTTCCCGAGGTAGGCGACTTGGAGCATCGAATCCCCTCCAAGCGCTTGCTGGATGTTGAAATTCCAGCTCTGCGTGTACGCCTGCTTCAAGTTCTTCGGCAGGGCTGTGATGTTGGCTCCTGTAGCGAAGTTGAAGTTTGCGGGTGGCGGAAACCCTCTCAAGTTGGCAACTTCCAATGCATTCACAGAGGCTGTTTGTTGGAATATGTTGTTTGGAATGTTCTGAGCCATGGCCGCATTCAAGCTAGCATGAAATATGCCATACCCCATCCTGATCACAGTATTGTTCGACGCAAATGGCGAAATCGCAATTCCAATCCGGGGATCAAAATTGGTCTTCGGAGCATTCAGGACCGAGGTCCCAATAGGATCGAGGTCGCCCGTTGCCGGATTGAAGTTTGCCATCCGTCCGTTCGACTCAGTGGGTGCCGTATCGTATTGGTACCGGAGGCCCAGATTCAGCGTGATCTTTTGATTGACTTGATAGTCGTCTTGAATGAAGAAGTTGTTGTATGTATTGCGCATACCGGCCCGTGGTTGACCCCAAGTGCTAATAGCCCAAGCGGAATTACTCGCAAAGTCATCCAGTGACAGGTACGTGATGTTCATTTGGAACACTCCGGCCTTGTTATCTTGATTTCGAATGATCTGCCCACCAATCTTTACTTGGTGGTTTCCCTTGACCCACGACAGAGTATTCAGCCAAGTGAAGGAATTGTTCGCGACCAGAAGACCGAAACCGCTCGGCCCCACGCCAGCCGATCCACTGCCGAGCGCCACGATCGGAAAGTTGACGATCTCCTCAGTCTCGGCGCTGAGCGGGTCGATCCGAACCCGATTGAAGGCAAAACCCGCCTCGTTGAAGACTGTGGGCGAAATCACGCGGTTGTAAGTCAGCTTGGCCAATTGCAGGCGTCCGGGGGCAACCTTCGTCTGACCGCGCGCTACGCCGAAGAAGTCTCCGGTCTCGTTCTGGTTGAGGTTATAGCGCAGTTCCAAGCGATCCTTGGGCGAGACTTGGTAGTCCACTTTGGCTGTGACGGTGTCCTCCTCCAGCCGATCGGCGACCGCGCGGTTGTACCATCCCAGTCGCGGGTCCGCATCGGAGACGGCACCGTTCGGCAGGGGGAGCATGTCGATCGCCGGCCTGACCGCCGAATCGACCGTGCTGCGGTAGTCGGCCGTCGGGACCAAGGCGTTCTGCACCTTCCCGAGCCGCTGCTGAACGCCTTCGTAGTTTGCGAAGAAGAATACCTTGTCGCGGACGATCGGTCCGCCCAAGGAACCGCCGAACTGGTTCAGGCGGAACGGTGGCTTGTTCCCGGTGTGATTGAAGTAGTTCCTGGTGTCGAGCTTCTCGTTCCGGAAGTACTCGAACAGTGAGCCATGCAATTCGTTCGAGCCGGACTTGGTGATCAGGTTGACCACGCCACCCAACGTCTGTCCGAACTCGGCGGAGTACGAGTTCGTGTATACCCGGAACTCTTGGATGGCCTCCGTACTGCTGCGCGAGATCCGGCCCTTGCTGGACCCGTACGTGTTGTCGAGGATGTCAAAGTCGACACGGCTGGCGTCGCCGCCGTCGAGCAGGAACCGCAGACCACCCTGCTGGCGGAAGAGGCTGACACCATTGAACGCTTGCTTGGTGCCCTGTGTGCGCAGAACGTTTCCCGGCACCAGATGGAGCAAGTCGCTGACGTTGCGGCCGTTCAGCGGAAGAGCATCAATCTGCTCTGTCTCGACCACGAGACCGAGAGTCGAGGAGGCCGTCTCGACGAGTGGAGCCTGCCCGGTCACGGTGACCGTCTCGGTGACCGATCCGGGTTCGAGGGAGAACGTCAGGCGGACACGGTCCGAGACTCGCAGGCGGATGTCCTCTCTCAGTTGGCTCTTGAAACCATCCGACGAGACGGTGACGCGGTAGGTGCCTACCGGAAGGACGGGGACCAGAAAGTTCCCCTGAGAATCGGTTGCGGATGAGACCGCGACCCCAGTTCCCTGGTTTTCCACAACGATGCGCGCCGAAGGCACGATAGCGCCGCTAGGGTCGAAGACCGTACCCAGCACACTTCCCGTGTCCAGCTGTGCCAGAGCTCCAACGCAGCCGAGACAAACAGCCAAGAAACACCGCGCAACCAGTCGAACCTTCATTGGCTCACCCCCCATTTACCGTGGGAGGCACAGGCAGCCAGTCGCCCCCTCCTGTCTCCCCGGCTGGTAAGAGACTATCAGCTTGATACCGTCAATTGGGCAGAATGCAGCAGGATTTCTGGCCGTTCAGGCCGCAGATGAACGTAGACGCATTCGCAGTGCCATGGCGTCTGGAGCAGGGGAGCAACCCATGCAGCGAGGTCTACGAATTCGCCGCAGATAGCTCTCGCCGACGGGGACAGCCGTGGGCCCTGGTTCCCCGCAAACCCGACTGTAGACGCTTGGCCAAGAAGGTGCCTGGACGAGTCACAAGTGCGGAGGGCAAGCTGTCGCTCATCGGGCTGGGCCCGACCGGCCATCGCCGAGCTCAGGAGACGACAACGAGTCTACCGGCCTCGCTCCGGCCTCTTTCTCCGTTTCCCAAACCACGGTCAGCTGATTCAGTGGTACGGTCTCCAGCGTTTGCACCACCCCGCTCGGCCATTGGATATTGACCCTTACGGTCGCTGCACTTCTTCCCAGACCCACGTGGACTGGCCTAAGACTCGATGAAGCGTAGCCGACCGAACTCTTCATCCAGCGGGTCTGGCCACCCACGCGCACCGCTGCTCCAATACCGTCGCGGTTCGACACCGTGCCCTCAAGTGCCAAGGCGACCCAAGATCCGACGGGTTCGGAGACGTTCCGATAGAGCATGGCTGGCCCGCCAAGCTCGCTAACCACAACGTCAAGGCGGCCATCGCCGTCAAAGTCGGCAACTGCTGCTCCCCGATACGCCCCGGCACCCCCAATCTCCCATGCGTCGCGGAATGAGCTCCCACTGTTACGGAACAGAGTGTTGGACTGCTCGTAGGCGAAGGGCTCGAACTCCGCGATAAGGGGATTGACGTGGGAGTTGGAAGTGAAGAGATCCACTTGGCCATCGTTGTCGAAGTCGGCGAACACGCTGGCCCAGCCCGCGTAGTTCCGACTCGCCCTCGCCAGACCGCTCTGAACGGTGGCATCACGGAACGAACCCCCGCCTTCGTTGCGGAACAGGGGGAACGTCTCGTTGGTAAGCGCGGTCACTGCCAAGTCCGGATCCCCGTCGTTGTCGAAGTCGGCTGCATCAACACCCATCGACGCGACCGGCCTGCCGTGGTCGAGCAGGGCCGTCCCCGCCAGCAGCCCGTCCTCAATAAAGGAGGCCCCGTCCTTGTTCAGGAACAGGAAGTTGGGCAGATAGTCGTTCGTAATGAACGCATCCTGCCAGCCATTGCCGTCGAAGTCGGCGAATGCCACACTCATGCCACGACCGCGAAATTGGGAGATCCCCGTCTCGCCGCTGACGTCCTCGAACTCGCCCTCTCCCAAGTTCCGATACAAGCGGCTCGCAATGGGCGTGAAGTTCTTGGGGTGGCAGTAAACCCGCAATCCCCGGACCCGGTCTCCGCAATACTTGTCGAAGTCCAAGGACCAGTCGGCGTACCGGACTGCCATAAGGTCGAGCAGGCCGTCCCTGTCATAGTCGAACCATCCCGCTGCGACGATCCAATCCGAATCGTCTATCCGGGACCGGGCAGTCACGTCCTCGAACGTGCCATCGCCCCGGTTGCGGTAGAGGAAGTTGCGAAACACACCGGCGACGAATAGATCCACGTGCCCGTCGTTGTCAAAGTCGGCGCACGCCGCGCCCATGGAGTACCCGTCGCCGCCTACTCCTGCAGAAGCCGTCACATCCAAGAAGCCAAGGCCCCCCATGTTCCGGAAGAGACGGTTGCTGTACTTTGGATCGCTCTTGCGCAAGGAATCGGGGGCAGCCCCGTTCGTGAAGAACACGTCGGGCCTGCCGTCGGCATCGTAGTCCAGCACGGCCAGTCCCCCAGCCAGCGTCTCGATCGGCCTCTTTGAGACTGTGGGCGCGTTCTCCAGAACGAAGCGCAATCCGGAATCGTCAACAGGCACGAGCCGGACCTCCGCGTGGCACTTGACACGGTGAGAGGCGGCGCACAGTCCCAGCGCCAACACCAACCTTCCTGCAGCTTGGACGCAGCGGAACGGGAAGGACATGCCAAAGATCCTATCGCCGGAAGCGGAGCCATGAGCAATGCGTAGATGTCCCTTGGACTGGATTGAGCCGCGTGGAGCATTTCTCGCGAAACACGTTCCTCGGCCGAGACGTTGGCCTCCGGCGGAGACGGACGTGCCGAGAGTCGACAAAGGGCACGCCTCCCGTTGCGGACAGCCGCGTCGCGGAGGTTCTTGCGAGTCTGCCGAAAAGGCGCCCAGAACCTTGGCGATTCCCAAAGGATTTCCGAGACCGGGACCGGGCGCGCTCGGACCCGGCGTCAGATCCCATTCGGCGCAGTCCGACGGGAACAGGACACCGACATGCAGACGATTGGGCCCGGTTGCGACGACCCGCCGAATACGGCGGTCCAGAGGACTGCCTTAGTAGTCGTCCCCGGCTTCGGACGGCCTCGGGAATCGCCGGATGGCGGAGTATCTCACGTACTCCTCCCAGACCTCCCCGTTGCCACTGGCCCGCGGATCCCCCGTGCGTGCCAAATACTCGTCAAGTTCCGACCGCAACTCCGCGAGAAGGCTGGAATACTCGGGATCAACGGCCAAGTTGTTCAGGCAGCCGGGGTCGACCCGCAGGTCGAACAGCTCCTCGGCAGGGCGTTTCGCCACAGCCAGTTCGAGAAACGGCGCTATCGTCCCGTCCTCATGTCCCTCGATCAAAGCGGTCAGCGTCGGCGAGGCGTCGATGTCGTGGTAGCCGCCGCGCATGGGACCGAGAGTGCTGCCGTCTGCTTCGAATTTTTGGGGATCGCCGGCTGGCCACCGCAATGGCTTGAAGTTTCGAATGTACAGGTGGTCGGGTGTACGCATCGACCTCTGGGGGTAAGTGAGGTTGTTCCAGCGGGACGAAGAATGGCGCTCGCGACCAGAATAGGCGCGCGTGCGGGTGTCGTCGACCACACCGTCCTCGTTGGACTCAAGAATCGACCGGATGCTGCGGCCAGCCATTGCCGACGTTCCGCCCGGATGCGCGACTCCGGCCAAGTCCAGGATCGTGGCTGTCAGGTCCACGAACTGCACCAGGTCGTCGATGCTCCGGCCTCGGCCTCCCCTGCCCGGCCAGCGAATCGCCAACGGCATATGGATTCCGTAATCGTAGAGGTTAGCCTTGGCCCTTGGGAACGCCATCCCGTTGTCGGCAGTGAAGATCACCAAGGTGTTGTCCAGCTCTCCCTGCTCGTCTAGGAATTCCAGGATGCGCCCGATGTGGGAATCGAACCACTCGATCTCCACCGCGTAGTCCAAGAGGTCTCCCCTTACGACAGGAGTGTCTGGAAGGAAGGGCGGGACTTCCGCATCCTCGAGCTTCTTGCCGGCGGTTGTCCAAGAACCATCCTCAAAGGCCCTGTGGGCCTCACTGCCGCCGACCCAGAAGCTGAACGGCCGGCCCTCCTCCTTGGATTCGAAGAATGCCTCGAAATTCCCCGCGTAATCGACGTTTCGGATCCCGCGGTACGGGGGATCGAGCGTCCTCTCCTGGAAGGCCGGCCCAACCGGGTTCCGCAAGCGGCCCGACTTCTCCCAGCGACCCGGTCCCCACGGCTTGCCCGTGTAGCCGACCGCATAACCCTCATCCTCGAGCAGGTCCTGGTACGAGACATATGCGGCCGGGAAAGAGCTCGCGTGAGTGCCAGCCTGCTCGATCATCCAAATGTGGCGTCCGGTGAGAAAGGCTGCCCGAGTTGGACTGCAGCCCGGCGCGGGGGCGTAGGCGTTGCGAAACAGCGCCCCCTCCGCTGCCACCCGGTCGAAAGCCGGTGTGGCAACCATCTTGGAGCCAGCGGCGGACACGTGCGGGTAGGAAACGTCGTCCCAGATCGCAAAGAGCACGTTCGGACGATCACCCGCCGAACCACCCGCGCAGCCGGCCAAGCCACCTGCCACCAGCCCGACAATCAACTCTCGCCAGCGCATCGCAAGCAGTGTAGCGAAGCTGCGGAAGGGTGGCCGGCTCTGCAGTCAAGCTCGGATCTTGCCGACAGTCCCTCTCGCTATCATTGAGACTTGATGACGGCACGCGGAGTCTGGCTAGCCGCGGCGTCAACTCTCTGGTGCCCATGGGCACTGTGCGGTGCCCAGAATCAGGGGCCCACGCCGGAGACGCTCATCCAGCGCGGGCTGATGGCCCTCCAGAGCCGGGACGTGCCCGCAGCCCAAAGGCTTCTCGAGCGGGCCGTTGAGAGTGCGCCCACCGATGCGAGGGCCTGGATTGGCCTCGCGCACACCTACCAGATGCTCAACCTACACGCCGAGGCGGCCAGACATGCGACCGAGGCCGAACGCGTGGGGCGCGACAACCCGGTCATCCAGCATGCGCTCGCAATGTTCTACTCAGACTATCGGGACTGGGCGCGGGCCGCGGAATGGGAAGAGCGCTACGCGCGCAAGGCTGGCGACACGGATGCGTACATAAGAGCCGTGTCCCTCTACCTTCAGGCAGACATGCCCCGCCGGGCCGCCGCCCTCGGTGAGTCGGCCTTGGAGATGGCCGCGACCCCGGCGCTCAACAACCTGTTGGGAAAGGCGTACACGATGGCCGGGGAGGTCGAGAAGGGATTGCAGCACCTGCAGGCCGCGGTGGAGAACGAGCCGTACGACGAGTCGCTGCACTACGACCTTGGCTACTTTCACCTCCGCCAGCAGGACTTCGAGGCGGCGACGAGGGCTTTCGAAGAAGGACGGAAGTACTTTGACAAGAGCCCGGCGCTCGAGATCGGCCTGGGAATCGCAGCATATGGCAAGCGCGAGTTTCACGAAGCGGTGAGCCGCTTTCTGCGTGCTGCGGAACTTGCACCGCAGCTGGAACAGCCGCATGCGTTCCTCGGACGGCTCTTGCAGCACGCCGCGAGCCGCATTGACCACATCACGGAGCGCATGCGCGTGTTCCACACCGAGCACTCAAAGAACCATTTCGGACCCTTCCTGTACGGCCAAGCACTGCTGGCCCAGCTCGGGACTCGACGGGACGAGGTGGCCTTGGCAAGGATTGAAGACCTGCTGCGAGAATCGATCGAGCGCGAAGACGAATTCTGGGAGGCGCACTATGAGCTCGGAGTCCTGCTGGAAAAACGTCGCGACTTCGCACAGGCAGAAGAGCACTTGCGCCGTGCGGCCGACCTAAACCCCTCAGCGTCGAAACCGCACTACCGCCTAGCTCGGGTCTACCAAAGGCTCGGTAAGACTAGGGAGGCTAGGCAAGAGCGCGAGATCCACAAGCTCGTCGTCGAGCGGGAGCGAGAGGCGATGCGAACTGGTGGCGTGGCGGAGGAGCTGCGCATGCTCGAGGCAGGCTCCCGCTAGTGCCGGAGTACGCCGTAGCGGCGCCTCCCGCCACAACCAGCAAACGCGTTCTCGAACACGTGTGAGCTTCGTCAGTCGCACTGGCTCGGGCCGCTCCTTCCGCTCGGGCAGGAAGTTCACATCTGGCGTGCGGTTCGCCACGTGCGCCATCAGCGCCTAGCAGCGACGGAGCGGCAAGACCAGCGCTCCAAGAAGTCGGAGGATCGCCGGGGCAACTCCCAATTTGGCTGCTGGTTGGTCTCGTCCAGGCAGACGAACGGCCGACCGGGATCGTAGGGCCGGGCGTACACGCCCAGCGCGTCCTCCATGCCCGTGGCGAGCGCCGCGCTCGTCTGCGCCGGGATCCGCTCAATACTGCTTCAGGTCATGCTCTAGCGCACTTGTTTGGGTTTCCGCCGGACCGTCACCGACGAGAAGCGCGGCATCACGACCAGTTCGGCGGCCTTCTCTGCCAGCGGGCGCTCCGTCTAGCGACGTGGTCCG
This sequence comes from Bryobacterales bacterium, assembly GCA_028819235.1. Lineage (GTDB taxonomy): Bacteria > Acidobacteriota > Terriglobia > Bryobacterales > UBA6623 > VXMF01. The sequence continues at coordinate 14,215 of JAPPMC010000298.1, read as the reverse complement.
CAGGGGCCTGCGAGCAGGCCAGCGATACCAAGCGAGTCTCGAACGACCCATCGAACGTCATTGCTTGCGGTTTGCCCTGCAGTACGGCCTCCAGCCCTCTCTCCACGAAGCAGCGCTTGAGGTGCTCGATTGTGCGGGCCGAGATCCTCAGGGCCTCCGTCGCGGCAGCGACCATCCAGGCTGGCCGGCAGCCGCTGATCGCACAGCAGCAGGGCCCGGGCACTGACAAACACTCTTCCGGGGGGCTTCCCAGCATGGGCGGAGGGGAGTAGCTCCTCCCGCTCGGCAGCCCTAGGGTGATCCGGTATCTGGGTGCAATGGAAGCACCCTCGGACCGTCTCCGTCGATCCCACCGGTATATCCGAATATTCTTGCGATGCTAGAAGGAGACGTCCCACTGCACACGAGCCTGAATGGCCGACTTGTCAGTGCCGTTCGGTTGGGCCAAACGATAGTGCGCGATATCGAAGGTAAGCTTGTTGCCGTGCCCTTCCATGAACCAGTTCACAACAAACGCCGACTCGACGATCCTGTCGAACTGTCTCACACGGTCCTGATCGACCGTGGCGTAACGCAGACCTAGCTCCAGCTGCTCAGGCACCCAACCTGCCACGTAGTGAGGGAAGTATCCGCCCTGAAAGTAAACTCCGTTCGAGCGGGTAATGCTATGGTCGATCCGGTCCCGAATCTGCTTCCAGTGGAGCTCATGCTGCAGGAATAGTCCGCGGTACTTCAGGACAAAGTCCTCTGCGACCTGTCTGACTGCAAACTGACCCGGAAGACCCACCTCGTATCCGTCCAAGCTGCCGCCCCCGCTTCCAGAGAACCGGGTAAAACGGCTCCGGTTGCTCATCGTGCCAATAGCGATCGCGGCCACTGGCGTTCTGTGATACTCGAGATCAGATTGCGAGAAACCCGGATCATCCTTCAGGAAATTCCATTGGTACCGGGTAACCCACATTGGAGACCCGTCTCGATTGTCCAAGCTCCCGGCCCCGCTTGAGCGGAAGCCCCGGCCGTTACCGGTGAATACGCCGGCGTAGTACCGTGAATCTGCTCGCGTACCATTCTTCACTCGGCCCATGACCATGAATCCCTTTTGGCGGTCGACCGTAAACTGCCGATTTACGATTGATCGCTCCACGAACTCCTGACGCCCCGAGGAACTTACGCGTTCCCGGCCGAACTCTGTCTTCCACTGTCCGAATCGAAACTGGAGCCATTCCCACTTCTGGACCGTGACACGCATGTCAAGCATTCGAGTACCAACGAGATCGTATTCCGTGGCGTACCGAATCCACGGCCTGAGCATGTGACCGGAAGTCTTGAAACGGGCCCTTCGGAATCGCAGATCATTCTCTCTCGCCCGAAGAAAATGCCCCGGCTGCCGCGGGACGCTCGGAGAGGGCGACGAGAACCGGATTTGCGAACGGAGATGCATCTCAGACATGAATGCCCCTCCGCGGGACTCTATTCTCAGCCCGTTGCGGTCGACACGGACGCTACCACGTGGCGCCATGGCCGACGCTGCTTGTGGACTGACTCGGTCATGTGTCGCTTGTGGGCTCGGCAACTGTTCGTCGACACCTGTGTCGACGTCCAAGACCGATGCTCCAATAGCTAGAGTCTCGGATCTGTTCAAATCCAGAGCGGCGCGCCTGTTTTGCGCATCGAGACCACCTGCGGACTCTACATTGGTTAGTGTCGTCACCATGGCGGAGTTCTCGATTGACCGCAGAGCATCGGGCAGTGCCACGTCGCGGTCCCTAGCTAGGCCGATGCCGCGGGAGGCGGTGGAGTTCGAGTTGCGCTCCAGAAGCGTGGGCTGCTTGCTCGCAGAGGATAACGCACCCGTCGACTTAACGCGCATTGACATCCCCGCACTGGCGTCCGCGATCTCTCCGGCAATGACCTCCAGTCCTTCGACATTCATGGCTCGGTGAATGGCCGAGGAATAACTGATCCTGTAAAGCCCAACTGGCACACCCTCGATCCTGAAATTCCCTTCGATTGTGGTGATAGCCGTAACCATCACCTCGCCGATCATCTTGACTTGGACTTGCGGCAGGGGTGTGCCCGTCGCTATGTCGTAAACGAATCCTCGAACAGTTCCGGTGTTCTGCTTTCCCGGCAAGCTCGGAAGGGCGAAGATTGTCACGGCCAACAAGGCGATGACGATCGTACGACTTCGCTGATTCTGAATGATCATAAGGCTCTCCGGAGGAAGCGACGCACTCTCAGCAGCGTGTGAGCGCGAAAGGTGGGCAGACGACCGGCTAGGGAGCCATCGTTGCCCCCACTTCGGTGGAATCAACTACATCTCCTTTGGATTCTCACAGTAGTGTTGGGATCTCCTATCGGGATGATTCATCGTGCTTCCGAGTAATCGATGTGACTGGCTGTAGCTTGTTTTGGACATGGGCCAGCGCTTCCCACACAGACGCCGGAAGTGCGCGTCCACGGGAGAATCAACTCCAATGCGCGCCACACCCTAGGCCGAATCGAGTAGGATCTCCGGGCTCTATACATAACCCAGTTTCTTGCCCTTCGGAGCGACAACTGGAATTCAATCCAACTCACAGAAGCGCGCGGGAAACGGGCGACCTCGTGGGTTGGGTCTCGGGCCGAGAACCCGTCCATCTCGACAAACATCGCAGTTAGAATACATACCACAGGCTACCCTCGGATACGGCACTTGGACGAACTCGCCGTGCCATGCTCCATACGGAATTAGGAACCAACCCGATCACACTCTGTCAGTGCGATTTCGGGAAGCACTTGAGTTGTCCCGATAATACCGGACGAACGATTAAGGAGAGGTTTAAGGGCTGTTAAGGATTGATGAATCTGCTATCGACGCTCCGCCCTAGCAGATGTCCCTCGCCGACGACGACCTGCACGTGAATCAATTGCGGCGCGATCGCTGCACTACTGCAGCTCCGGTCGCATGTTGGTCGTCGACCGCTACGCCCGGAACTTTGCCGCCGCGTCAGCCACTAGTCGAAGGAGTCCGCCAACAGCATACCTCCGCAATCCGCCTCCACCTGACCTCCGTGAACCCGACCACAGTCGCCGCCGCCAATTGGACTCTGCCGCAGTGCGTGTCAGACCCGTTCCTGAGGCGTCGATACATGGAAACAGTCGTGGGGTGTGTGGCGAGGGGGGCGAGATTGGGTTTGGAAGGGAGGGCCAAGATTTAGGCTACAGCGACTGGTAGGTCCACTGCCATGATTGGAATCTGATCGACAATCTGAATTCCGAAGCCCTCAAGTCCTCCTACGCGCCGTGGGCGATCGGTAAGGAGCCGGATCCGGCGCAGTCCAAGATCTTTCAGAATCTGCGCTCCAAGGCCAATTCGGTACTGCAGCCTCGAGACCCCGTCATCTGACGGCGCCGTCGCTAACTGGGGATGGGGCACGATCGTGCCCACCCCGCCGGCCACCTCGTCGATCGCGAATCCAAGTGCCCTGTGGTGCAGGTACACCAATGCTCCGCAACCCTCCTGGCAGATCATTCGCATGGAGTCGCGAATGTGGCGGAAGCCCGGGTTGGCGCGGGCACCGAACACGTCTCCGAACAGGTCGTGGGAGTGCATGCGAACCATAGCGGCTTCGGCCTGGGCGGGGTCTCCGTGAACCAAGGCGACGTGCACCTCGTCATCCAAGTCTGTCCCGTAGGCAAGCGCCCGGAACAGGCCGAACTCCGTGTCCGCGATGCCTTCGGCAATCGGGCGCACACAGGTCTCGTTCTCAAGCCGGTAGCGGATCAGGCTCGCTACCTTTAGCATTCTGAGACCGTGGCGTGCACAGAAGGCGAGCAGGTCCGGCACACGGGCCATCGTGCCATCGTCCTTCATCACTTCGCAAATCACACCCGCAGGCGCTGATCCGGCTAGCCGAGCCAGATCGACCGCAGCTTCGGTCTGACCGGCCCGTACCAGAACGCCCCCCCTCCGCGCCCGGAGGGTGTGCACGTGACCCGGGCGCGCGAGGTCGGAAGCGCGGGTAGCCGGATTGATCGCGACCTGGATCGTGCACGATCGGTCAGCTGCCGAGATACCCGTAGTCACGCCACGGGCCGCGTCGATTGGCTCGCTGAACGCCGTGCCGAACATGGATGTGTTGCGCTGGGACACCAACGGGATCGAGAGCTCGTCCAAGCGCTCCTCCGTCATCGCGAGGCAAATCAAGCCCCGGCCGTGCGTCGCCATGAAATTGATGGCCTCCGGAGTGGCGTGCTCAGCGCAGATGGTCAGGTCGCCCTCGTTCTCGCGGTCACTGTCGTCTACGACGACTACCATTCGCCCGCTACGGAGCTCGGTAAGGGCTTCTTCTACCCCCACGAAGGCCACAAATCGATGGTATCAAGGGGCGGAAAGGACTTTGGCTTCCGCCAATCAGGAGCGGTATCGCCCCGTTGCGGCGGGCCGAGGCAGCTGCCGCATGGTGCTAAGCGCTGGGAGCCGGTGCCGTTCGGCAGCAGGTGCTGTATCTCCAGCCCTCTGCGGCGTCCTGCCAAGTATTGCCGATTTCCAGCATGCCCTTGGTGGGACGCGGGAGTGACCCAAGTCGCGGCTGCCGAGTCTAGGGCATCCCGGCGCTCGCCCGAGCGGACGACGTAGGTCGTCCCAAGATCGCCGCTCCCGATGGCGCTGCAAGTGGCTCGAGGCAGTTCCAGACCGTCCGAGGTCCGTCTGCCTGACAGGCGTCACCGGAGTCTCCGGCGGGCTAGTGGGTCCGACGTCCGAAGGGCGGCACGCGCTTGGATCACTCCGGCCGATACCCGCGGGATGCAGCCGAGGGGTGCAAGGTGAAGGCTTGCCCGTTTGGATCACCGGACGTGGCGTGCCCCATTGGGTTCGGGACCGAGTGGCGGCGCGTGCGGCATTGCAACGGATCTGGCAGCTGCGGGATTACTTGACCCGACACAAGGCATGGAACAGCGCCATCGCAGAGACGTTCGGTCGCCCGTTCGTGACTTTGGTCCATAGGCTGGAAATAACTCCCGTCTTGAACTGCAGAGCCCTCGATCCATAGGTGCCTGCATCAGTGTCCATTGCTCCGAAGTCTGCGGCAAGGGCAATCCGGATCGTCCAGATGGCGACCGATGGCCCGTTGAATCGAGGCAAAGAGCCCGGTCGAGGCGCCGCTCCGGCCTGTGGCGCGGAGATCGGAATCCGGCCGATGCAGGGCAGGACTGCAGTGGGCCGCACCAGCTAGAGCGGCAGGCGTCGCAGACGGAGTAGCCAGTCCCCGCCGTCCGGTGCGTGGAAGCGGTCGTCGCTGTCTCCTATGCCCGACCTGCGTCGGTCGCTCGGATCGCGCGGGTTGATCCACTCGAGCATGTACCGACCAGTAGGCCGTGTCACCGCCACCCCGCCGCCGCCCGGGAGATACACCAGATATCGTTCCCCTTCCCTTGCCAAGCAGTAGCCGCGGTCGACCAGATCCTGTCGTGGCAGCATGCGGTGGAAGGGGATGGTTTCGAACAAGTCCCAAGCTTGTCTGGCGATTTCATGCCAGCGCTGGTGGCGGTCAGGTAGATCCATGGAACCGCTGAATCCGCTGGACGAGCTGCCGTCCATGTCGGCAAAGTTGAGCGTCGTTCCACTGGTCAGGATCACGTACATGTTCTTGCGAATTACATCGTCGGTGTAGGCAGGGTGACCAAATCCTCTGTTTCCGGGCCAGAGAGTCTCTTGTGCCAGCAGCGGCTTGGCAGGGTGATGGTTGCGGAGCAGGCCCGCGCTCAGCACGTCTAGGTCGGTGGTCTTCGGGCCCTGCAGCACGGAGTACGATTGCCAACCCTCCTCGATGAACGGGTTGTCTCCGGTCCGGTTGTGCACGGACAGAGGATGCCCGAACGGATCCAGCCTCGCGATCAGCTTGCCGAGCCGCGCGACTTCGTCCGGGCCCAGACAGGGATCTCTCCTGAGGAGGGGTTCCGGGCCAGCCACCGAAAGGAGGATGTTCCAGTACGGCCCGATCCGGGCCAGTGTGTACCGGACATACAACTCTTGGTCTGCCGGGGATCGCGGGAAATCGGAACTCTTCCCGAAGAAGCCGGCGAACGGAAAGACCATCACTCGCCTCCGCGCGAGCTCGTCCAGAATCGCTTCCATCTTGCGGTACTGGGCCGCCCGGAGGGGCCACAAATCCGGAGTGTCCCATCCCTTGCCGCGCCCTGCTGAATCGCGGTTCAAGTAGTGGCTTGCGATGGACAGCATGTTGTAGCCCTGGCTCACGGCCCAATCCAGGAAGGCCGCCCTCTTGGCGGCCGGCCAGTTCTCGGCGAAGAACCGGTCGCCGACGTGCAAGCTTCGGATCAGCACGGGCCCCCCGCCCCGGAAGCCGAACCAAACCGGGTTCTCGTGGAACACCGACAGCATGCCTGGCAGGTCAGAGTCAACGCATTCGAAGGCTCCGGCGGCCCCACCGGACCCGTCGTCAAATCGCGCCTGATAGTTCCAGCGCCCGACCTCGTCCGGCATGAATCGCAGCTTCCAGAGCTTCGATCCGTCGTGGAAGCCCCAGAACTGCACCCTGCGGCCCGACGGAGATCGGTAGGTGACGTCGAGGCTTACGTCGCGGTACGGATCCGCGTACGGGGTTGTGTTTACGACCGAGACCTCGAAACGGCCCCACTTCTCAACGGGGTCGGCGTCCGCCGCCACGAGAGCCGAGGCCGCCAACGCGGCCAGACATAGGACCTTGGCGGAATCCACGCACTCCAAGATAGTGCACTTCTTGTGCATCGCTCATGCTTCCCCACAGTGCCCATCTTGCCCGGTATTCCCGACCGAGCCAGACGCTTCGCGATGCAACAAGTCAAGGGCTGAAGCGGCGGCCCCTACATCCAGTTTGCCCATTGCCTCGGTTCTTGGCCCTCGCTTCTCGCCCGTCGCACTCATTTCGGCACTACGGTGCCGCCGGAGCAGTTCGAATCGCCAACGAATGCACGGTAGAGCCCGTTCGCAGAGCGCGAGGCTGAATTCCATGCGCAGACTGATCGCCGCCACCGTGCTCATCTTCTCCGCCACACTGGTGGCAACCGAAGAGCGAATCATCTATCCTCCGGAGTCCCGCGAGGGCATGCCCTTCAGCGCAGGCGTACTGGTGCGTAGCACGCTGTACTGCGCCGGCCGGACCGGATCGGACCTTGAGACAAGCGAGCACCCGGCAGAGTTCGAGCAGGAAGTTCACCAGACCTTCAAGCGCATCGGCATCATTCTCAACGCCGGCGGCTCCGACTACTCGGATGTGGTCGACGTGAGGGTCTACCTCACCGACATCCCGCTCTTCCAGCGGATGAACTCGGTCTACACGCAGTGCTTCGAGAAGGACCGCCCCATACGCACGACGGCGGCTGTCGCAAGCTTGGTCGGAAAGGCGCGCATTGAATGCACCGTCACGGCGAGCAGGTAGGACTCTCTTTACCGTGCAATCCCGCCGGAGCCGGCGCGAATTGCTCCGTGGCGGGGCGATGGCCGCGACCGGCCTTGCCGAGCTGACAGCCGATCTGGCCGTCCCAGCGGCTTCCCAAGTCATCACGGGCTTCGAGCTGATTCCGACGCGGGCCCCTATGGATGAGCGGGTGCACGACGCGTGGCAGCGGAATCTCTTCCAACAGGGCCGATTTCAGACACACTACGAGCCGGCAATTGTGCGGCCCTTGGCGGCCGATGGCCAGATTGGCATCGGGGACGCCGACATGAACCCCAGCGCGGCGCGCGGGCTGATCCGGTCCTTGGTCGGTACCTCGCCATGGGAGCACTTCCTCGACGATCGGCTGGGCGGCATTTTGTAGCGGTCTATGACCTGATCGCCAAGGCGGTCGGTCTGCCGGTGTCGAAGCTCTTCTCGTCGAGCGCCGGGTTGCGTGTGAGCCAGACCTGGCGGAGCCAGTGCTTTCCCCCAAACCTGATGACCTCTTAAGCGCGGCGCGGCGTAGATCGCGGTTACTGGATCCACAAGGTCAAGGTTCGGCCGTGGGAGGATCCCATCGAACAGGCGGCGACGATATGCGAGGCCGTCCCGAGAGACATGCGCGTCTGGGTGGACGCCGACGCCTAGTGGGGCTCCCTCGGCCGTACCTTGCACTTCTGCGAGCAGCTCGCCGACTTAGACAACTACTTCGCGACCGAAGTCCCCGTTCGCACGGGAGCGGACCGAGGACTACCGCAGGTTGCGCGGCAGGATAGCCCTTCTGGTCTCGGAGCAGATGCCTCCAGACCCAATGCCCTTCATCCGCGACGGCCTGGTCGACTCCTTTGTGGTCTGCAAGCCGATGCGCCGCACATTGGTGCAGCGCGGTCTGATGCCGGAGAAGAGCCGCATTCCGCTTCTGGTCGAGCACAGCATTTCGAGCGGGGTGAATCGGGTATTCCAAGCGCACCAAGCCGCAGCGATTCCCGGAATCGACTATGCGATCAGCATCACCCATGTCTTGGAGGACGATCTGATGCTGGAGCCATTCCAGATGCGAGAGGTGTTCTCTGAAGTTCCTTCAGCTCCCGGCTTGGGCGTCACACTGGACATGCAGGCCGCCGAAACATACAGGGTGGGCTGAGGCCCGTCCATACCTCCGAACTTCGCGCAGTCGGCAAAGTGCTCGTCGCGAGGCCGATCGGCTCGCCTGTGCAGCGGCATAGCCCCGAAGTCGTGGAAGTAACGCCCATGCCGCCACCTGAGACAGTACCCTCTGACCACAGCGCCAGAACCTCGAAGACCCGCCGAACAAGACCTGCGGTGGCCCTCAGCCTGTCGGGCCCAAACATCAGTTCGCGCCGCATGCTCGACCGGAGATTTCTGGGCGTCCGTGGGAAACCGGGCATGGCGTCGGCAACATTGCGAGCTCCGGGCACATCCGCTGGATCGGTTCGAGAACAAATGCCGCAAGGGCGGGCCACCAACGCGGAGTCTCGAAGGGCAGTGACCATTCCGCTTGGATGTCACCCACAGTACGCTCCCTTCGCGATGGCGCCACGGATCTCTGAGGTACTATCCCCCTCTAGCTATGGACGTACAGATTCGGACAGTCTCGCCGAATGAATCGACGCTGATATTCAGCTTCCTAACGCTGGCCGCTCGAATGCAGGAATCCGGCGAGCCGATCCAAAAGGCCCTTCGCGATCCCGAACTCACGCGGTACTGGCAGGACTGGGGGAGACAAGGGGACCTTGGCGTCGTAGCGGAGTCCGAGAGTGTCGGATATCCGGTCAGCTGCGCGTGGGTGCGGCTATTCACTCGGGAGGAAGCGGGCGCGGACTATGTCGGCGAAGGCATTCCGGAATTGGCGGTCGGGACGATTCCCACGGCCCGGGGACAAGGGATTGGAACCAAAATCCTCCGAGCGCTGCTGAGGCACTGCAGGTCCCGCTACCCCGCCGTGAGCCTGAGCGTGAGAACCGACAACCCCGCAGTTCGTCTATATGAACGTCTTGGATTCCGGAAAACGCGCGAGAGGCCGATCGTCAACCGGGTGGGAACGGAATCGGCCATCATGCTCCTGCGCTTCGATCAGAGCAGCCGGAGAGCAGGGTCCGACGCTGACTCGATTCTGATTCGGTAACGGGCGTCCGGACCGGCTGAAGTGCTAGGCGCCGGTGCGATGACACAGGACGAGGCCTACTGTTGCCGCCTCCGAGGCCCGTGCCTGCGAGACGACTCTCGACAGACCTTGGCGGGATCTCAGTCATTGGCTCAAGGCTTGGAGCGCACAGGGGGCTGGGCGAATCTGGTGGCGCGTTCGGAAATGCACGAGTCGGCCAAGGGCGGGGCCACTTGCAGTACAGGAATAGACCACGGTCCAGCGCGACTGAGAAAAAAGAGGCAGTGGGCCAGAAGAGTCGGATTCGCGCGGAACGTGCGAGGCCGGCCCCGTGTTGGATCGCTTAGACCGGTTGCATGAGGAAGGAGGGGGGAGTATCGTGTTGGCGCGGAACCTTGGACCACAAGGTTGCCGAATCAAGGAGGACCGCCTAATGGCATTCAAGACCCTGTTCAAAGTCGGAGGACTGATGGCTGCCTTGGCCTTTCTTGCCTGGAACTTGCCCGGCCAGACGCTGGGAACGATCTTGGGCACCGTCACGGACGACACCGGCGCCGTGATTCCTGGAGTCCAAGTGACCATCGCCAATGAAGATCAGGGGACTTCGGTCGAGGTCGGAACGCAAGGAGACGGCACATACTACCTCCCCAACATCCGGCCCGGGACCTATTCAATCCGGATGGAATCCGACGGCTTCCGGTCACACTTCGTCGGTGACCTGCGCTTGGAAGTCGGCAGTGTCCTGACATACGATGCCGTGCTAGAAGTCGGCTCTCTCACCGAGACCGTCACCGTCGAGGCTGCCAGCCCCCTACTGGAGACCTCGCGTGGCTCCTTGGCGGCGGTCGTCGAGAACAAGCGTGTACTGGAACTGCCGCTAGTTAATCGAGAGGTCTTCGATCTCATCGACCTTACGCCAGGCGCGCAGCGCATGCGCAACAGCAACCGGGCCGGCGGCGGGGACGTCACCATCGCGGGCGGCCGAACGAGATCGGCGGGCGTCTTCATTGACGGCGTGGTGAACAGCAGGACAGGGATCGGAGCGACTATCACCGAGCTCAGCCCGCCGGTGGACGCCATATCCGAGGTTCGAGTCGAAGCCAACGCCCCAACCGCGGAGTACGGGCGGTCGGCTGCCGGGTTCATGAACGCCACCACTAAGGCCGGAACGAACGAGTTCCACGGTTCCGGATACTGGTTCCTGCGCAACGATGCGCTCAACGCCAGAGGGTGGGACGCGCGGACCAAGACGAAGCTCCGCAGGAACGTGCCAGGCGCGACGATTGGCGGCCCGGTCGTGAAGAACAAGACATTCTTCTTCTACAACTACGACATCACAATCCAGAACCTGGAGAACCTCCGCGTGCGAAGCGTCGGTCTGCCGGCGTGGAGGACGGGCGACCTATCGACCATGCTGCAGTCGAACGGCAGGCTGCGCCGCGTCTACGATCCCCTCACCGCGAACGGTCGTGGGGGCGAGAGGCAGTTCGAGAACAACGTGATCCCCTCGTCTCGGCTGGATCCGGTCGCCCAAGCGGTCCTGTCTTACCTGCCGAACGCCAATCGCACCCAGGTGGACGTCTCGAACGAGGGGAACTGGGTGAGCAACCTGCCCCGCGAATTGCGCCGGACGAGCCACACCATGCGGTTCGACCACGAGTTCCGGCCGAGCGACAAGCTGACGTTCCGGTACAACCTGTTCATGCCCGTCACTGACGACACGCAGCCGTCGCCAGACTATGGCGTGGCCGACCCGAACGCCCAGCGCCTACCGCAGCGACAGCAGAACATCCTGCTGTCGTACACCAAACTGTTCTCTCCAACCTTCTTCATGACGGCGACCGGCGGGTTCTTCCGCTACAGAAACCATATCCAAGGCCACAATCTTGACGAGGATCTGGCCTCGCAGATAGGCCTGTCGGGGGTAGGCCCGGATGCGTTCCCGCGGTTCAACATCGGCGGCAATCCCGGATTCACGAGCATCGGCCAGGGAGGCCCGCACCAGCGGCTATTCGCCTTCACCAACTTCGAGTACACGGCACACTTCACCAAAGTCAGCGGCTCGCAGACCTTCAAGTTCGGGGTTGACTACCGTAAGTACCAAGGCAGCGAACTGGGTAGGCAGACTGCCTCCGGCACCCTCGACTTTGCCAACACCGACACGCGAGGCCTGACGCCCGAGGGCCAAGTCATCGCGGGGACTGGCGCGGACTTGGCATCTTTCCTCCTGGGGCAGCCCGACCGCGCTCGCGTGCAGGCAAACCCGTCATTCGGCCGCCGGTCCGCCTACACGGCCGCATTCTTCCAAGACGACTGGCGGGTGAACGCCCAGCTCACGCTCAATTTAGGACTGCGGTACGAGTATGAGGGGCCGTTCTACGAGGTGGCCGACCGCGTAACAGGATGGGACCCCGGCCTTCCGCTACCCGCCGCAGGCACGAACGGCATCCGTCCGGGACAGACCGGGGCATTCTTCTTTGCCGGCCGTGACGGATTTCCGAGGAATCCCATCCGCGCAGACCGCAACAACTTTGGGCCGCGTTTCGGCTTCGCTATCAAGCCCGGGGGCAGCAGCGACACGGTCGTCCGCGGCGGTTTCGCCGTCATGTACGGGGGCAACTACGACGGCAACGTCCTGCAGACGGGCAGCCAGGGATTTGGGGGGGCCGGCAACCTCACCGGCGGTCGCGTGCCACTGCTCCGCGACGGGATGCCCGCGACCTTCCTTCAGATCCCGGGCGACGCCGACCTCAATCACAACTTCGGGACGCGCGGAACGAGGTTCGTCCAAGGCCGCGTCGACTTCGTGGACATCAATCACCGCACGCCTTACGCGTTCGACTGGAACCTGACCTTCCAGCACCAAGCCGGGGAGCAGCTCTTCGAGGTCCGCTACTACGCGAAGTTCGCCAAAAAGGTTAACCTGCGCCGCATGAATGTGAACCAGATCCACCCCCAGAACCTGCCCAGGGTCGGCCTGAACGAGTTCGGATCCCAGACGCAGCGGCTGCTGAAGCCGTTTACGCAATACGGAGGCACCGGACAGATACGGATGAACAATCCGAACTTCTTCAAGTCCGACTACCAAGGGATAACGTTCAAGACGGAGCGCCGCTTCAACCGAGGCGTGGGCTACATCTTCCTGTACACCTTCTCCCGCTGGTACGACAACGCTCCCTTCGTGGGCGAGAATGCCGCCTCGCTCGGCGACCACGATTGGTTCCAGAACGTCTACGACTTCGCGTCGGAGTGGTCGCTGTCCGGGAATCACGCACCGCACCGAATCGTCTTCAGCCCCGTGTACGAGCTTCCCTTCGGCCGTGGCAAGCGCTTTGGCCTCGGTGGAGCGCTGGACGCGGTGCTGGGCGGCTGGCAGGTCTCGGGTATCTACACGTTCCAGAGCGGGTCCCCGTTCGGCGTCACCGTTCTCAACGGCGCGCGTGATGTCAAGGGCGACAACGCGGCAGACGCCACGCTGTACGCCAATCTTGTCGGCAATCCGGACCATCCAAGCCGCGGAGAGCCGGCGACGGGAGGCCGGCGCGGAATCCTCTGGACCAACGAGGACGGCTTCGAAGTCCCGGCGCGTTTCACGCTCGGCAACGCCGGCCGCAAAGTCCCCGGCACGCTGGGGCCAGGAACGCCGCACATCTTCAACATCGCCCTGTCGAAGAACACCCAGATCACCGAGAGCCTGCGCATGCAACTGCGATGGGAGACCTTCAACAGCTTCAACACGCCTGAATTCAACAACCCCAGGGATCAGGTCGGCCAATCCGGATTTGGCGTAGTCAACGCAGGAAACTCCCACCGGGAGATGCAACTCGGAGTCAAGTTCTACTTCTGATCCGAGTTGGGCAGCCAAGCGGGGCACGCAAGAGCGTGTCCCGCTATGCCAGCCAGCCCTTGATGACCTTCCCGTGGATGTCCGTCAGCCGGAAGTCCCGCCCGCTGTAGCGGTACGTGAGCTTGGTGTGGTCCAGGCCGAGCAGGTGCAGCGCCGTTGCGTGCAGGTCGTGGGGTGTCACCGGATCCACGACCGCCTTGTACCCGAACTCGTCGGTCGCCCCGTAGGCCTGGCCGCCCCGAATGCCGCCGCCGGCTAGCAAGATCGAATACCCGGGAGGATTGTGGTCCCTCCCCCGGCCGACCTTTTCTGTCCCAGAGTTCTGGATCATCGGCGTCCGGCCGAATTCGCTGCCGACGATCACAAGCGTCTCGTCGAGCATTCCCCGCAACTTCAAGTCCTCAAGCAAGGCCGCGATCGGCCCGTCGGAGCGGTCCGCATGGTCCTTCTGGGTCATGATGTCGTCGTGGCTGTCCCACGGCTGGCCGTCGCCATAGTACACCTGAACGACCCGCACGCCGGCCTCAGCGAGCCGTAGCGCCATCAGGCAGCCCCGACCGAACTCTCCGTCGCCGTACCGCGCGCGAACGTGGCGCCGCTCGTTGGCCAAATCGAAGATGTCCGGCGCCTCCGCCTGCATCCGGAACGCGGACTCCATGGCCTGGATGCTCGCCTCCAGCTTCGGGTCGAAGCCGACGCGGCCGAGGAATCTTGAGTCGAGCCGATCCAGCAGGTCAAGCTGGCGGCTTTGCTCCTCCGGCGTATAGCTGGTGCTTGCGCCAAAACCCTTCGTGCTCCTTATATATGGGCAAACCGGAC
>JAPPMC010000116.1 GCA_028819235.1 Bryobacterales bacterium | reverse complement strand
ACCAGTGGGCCGCCGGGCCCGTCGTGGCAGGGGTTTTGGCGCGAGCACTACCTAGGCCCGGGAGCCCCGGGAACGGTGCCCAGCCATTCGGGGACACCTTCCTCGCGGAGCATCTGGACCTTCCGCCCCAATGAGTCCAAGCCGCCGTCCTTGATCGATTGCGGCATCTTGTTGGCGGTTGGGAGGAAGGCCGCGAGGCCGGCCTTGACGTAAGCGAACTGCGGATCAATGGCCAGGTTGGCGTGCTCTTCCGGGTCCGACCGGTGGTCATAGAGCTCTTCCGTGCCGTCCCGGTATCGGATGTATCGGTAGTGCAGGTCGCGTACGGAATGGTTGTCATAGTGCCAAGTGGTCACCGCCGGCAAGGCGCGGGGGGCGGAGGGATCGGTCAACTGGGGCAACAGGCTCGTTCCCTCGAGACCCGGAACGGCCGGCAGCTCCGCGAGCTCCACCAGCGTGGGGTAGACGTCCAGCAGGCTTGCCGGCTGGTGGGAGACCTTGCCCCCATTCCTGGAACCGGGAAGGCGGATTGCCAGCGGAACCTGAGTAGACTCCTCCCACAGGGCCTGCTTGCGCCAGTGCCGCTTTTCGCCCAAGTGCTGGCCGTGGTCCGACCAGAAGACGACGATGGTGTTGTCGGCGTATGGACTCTGCTCTAGCGCGTCAAGCACCTTGCCGGCCTGAGCGTCGACGAACGACACGCACGCGAGATACGCGCGGACCATCTCTCGCCAGTAGCCCGGCCCGATATCCAGCACATTGCGGTGGTCACCGCCCTGTATCGTCCCGTATGCCATGGCCTTGCCGAGAAGCGGGATGTCATCCATCTCATCGCCGGGCACATTCGGCATGGCAATCTCATCGAGCGGATACAGGTCGAAGAACTCCTTCGGCGCGGTGTAGGGAACATGCGGCCGAACGAATCCGACGGCCAGGAAGAACGGCTCGTCGTGTTCCTGCCGCAGCCGATCCACGGCCCACCCGGCAATCTGCTCGTCCGGCATGCCTTCGGGCGGCATGTCTTCGTCCTCGAGGGCTCCCCAGCACAGGGACTGGCCGTCGACCCCTTTCTGATACTTCTGGTAGATCGCCCCGCCGTCCGGCGGGAACGGGTGAAAGTGCCCGCCGTTCCTGCCTTGGTACCCGTGGCCGCGCGCGGCAAGCTCCTCTGGCCATCGGTACTTGGGACGGGTCTCGTGCCAGTAGTCATAGCCTTCAACGTCACTCGTCCCCGAGTGAAAGATCTTGCCCGCCGCCATCGTTCTGTACCCGTTGCGCTTGAAGTGTGTCGGAAGGGGCACGGTATGGCCCAAGATTCTGGCGTACACCTCGGGGTTCTTCGACGAGTTCGTGTACCAACCCGTCGTTGAAGGCCGGAGGCCGCTCAGCAAGGCACGTCGGGACGCGCTGCAGACGGGCGCCGCCGTGTGGGCGTTGCGAAAGTACACGCTCTGCGAGACCAGACGGTCCAGATTAGGGGTCTGCGCTTGGGGATGGCCGCCGGCAACCCCGATCCAGTCATTCAGATCGTCGATCGCCAAGAAGAGAACATTCGGGCGCTGCTGGGCCGATTCAGGCGAATGCGACTGGCAGCCAATGAATGCGACGGCCCAGAGCAGAGCTGTGGCTGAGGTGTGTGGGGAAGACATCGATGTGTTCGCTCCGGCATGGCTCGCCAGCCACGGCTTGGGTCCGGGCGAGACCAGCCGCGGGGATTATAGCGCCCGATGCTCTTGGAATCGGTGAAGCTGTGAAGGGCGTGCGCGCGAGGCATCCCGGACGGAATCAGCGGAGCCTCTAGCGCAGCGAGGGTGTTGTCCAGCGCGCTCGCGAGCCGCCTAGCGTCCTCCTTTCTGGACGGCTACGCGCGACGGGCCGACACGGTCAAGAGTGCAGACCGCCCCGCTGGCGGGACGCGGAGCCGAACCCTCAGGGGCCGGCTCCTCAAGAGACGGCCACTCAGCGCATTGCCTGCCCTTGAGGTTCTTTGCCAGCGGGCACGAGCATCCCGATCGCCGCCAAGACGGCAAGATCAACGAACAGCAGCGGTGCGAAGACCGGTGTCCCATGCACGAAGTTCTCGAACAGGCTGGCCGACAGCCCACTCACGTCGGCTGAGAAGTGGTACCAGAAGCCGGCCACGCCGGTGACCGCCTGAAGGGCAAGCATCGCTAGGACAATGCCACGGTGCGCCCGGCCATGGTCGGCCAGAACCATTGCCAACACGCCTACCGCGATCGCGCTCGAGACTACGGGCCACCACTCGCTCCGGTAGAAGAAGCCGTTCTGGGCATGGTCGCAGACCGCCAGCACGAAACAGCCGACGAAGCCCCCCATAGCGAGGAAGAGGACCCACCAGCGCCACTCGTGGGACTGTTGCGCCGCGACCCGGTTCAGAACAAGGAGGAATCCAACGCCCGAATAGGCCAGCGGCGCTGCGAATGGAGCGGTGTACACCAGGCTGCGGAGAGTTCGCTGCTCGAAGAACTGTCCCTCAAGGTGGTAGATGAGGCCTGCAATCCCGAGCGCGATCGATGCAAGTCCGATAGTCAGCCCGGCACGGTGGGACAAGCGCCCGGGTGTGCCCCTCGCAACACTGGGAAATGTAGCGGCCAGCACTGCCGTCGCCAAGACCGAGAACCCGAGCGGGACCCATTCGGCGGCGTGGCGAAAGTTGTTGACGGAGTGCGCCAGGTACACGTCCAAGATGAGAAAAGCGAAGTTCGCGAGGACGAACGCCTCAAGGATCGCGCGGGCCCTGCGGGGCTGCAGAAGATCAGCGACCCGGAGCGCCATGCCGCAGTGCAGCCGCCATTTCCTTCATTTCGGACAGCGTGAGCAGAAGTTCGTAGTTCCCGTGCCACTGGACGAAGTCGGCTCCGCCCATGAATGCTCCGTGCTTGGCGGTGCGCCCATAGTAGTGCCAGTAGTCGAAATACGCGAACTCGATGGGCTCGTCGAACGGGTCGGCGGTCAGCAAGCCGTCTGATCGCAGGCCGTCCATCAGTTCCTGCCCCTCGCGGACCAGGGCATTTGTCTGCTGCAAGACCGCCTCTGCCTCCGCGTAGAACCGGGAGACCTGGGAGGATGCGTGGCAGCGTAGACAGGTCTCCTGCATCTCGGTCTTGCCCCTCGCGTACGTCGGCCGACGCTCCGAGACTGGGGCGAACAGCCAGTAGGACAACCTCTCGGTCGTGTCGTGGGTCACTCTCAGGCCGTCCAATCCGCTGAGATGGCACGTTGCGCACGTCGGCACCGACATGTCCGCGGTTGTGAGGCTCTTTGGCTCAGCGTCGAGATTGAGCGAGTCTCGCTGGGCAGCGAAGAGAGCGCCGTGCTTAGACTCCGTGTAGATTTCGAGCTGGGAGTGGTCGGGACCCATGTGGCACTGGCCACAGGTCTGCGGCTCCCGTGCGAGCGCGATCGATGTGGAGTGCCTGGAGTGGCATTCCGTACAGCTTCCGATGGACCCGTCTGTGTTCGGACGGCCGATCTGATGACACCCGAGGCATCCCGTCCTCGTCGCGGCGACGCCCTCGAGCCGGGCAAGTGCGTTCGGGGGCCGATCAACCGCCCCCGGGTGGTGCTGCTCGCCAACGGCAACCAAGTCCGATGGCACGCCCTCGGCACCGTTGACGGCCGCCCACGCGGGCAGAGCGTGGCGGCTGCGCGCAAACTGCTGGTATTCGGTTCGGTGGCAACTGCTGCAGTTCAGGGAGGTGAGATCGACGGCCAGCGTGAAGTTGTAGTGGTCCTGCGAGTCTTGGCCGTCCAGAGCCTGGTGGCAGTCTAGACAGGTGATGTTGGCGCGGCTGTGCTCGCTGCGCTCAAACTGGTGGACGATCGCGGGTGTCTCTTCTCTGTGGCATTGCGCGCAACGACCGGTGGCCCGCACAAGCTCCGGGACCGGCTGGTCAGTCTCGGTTCGGGGTCTCGCATGGTGGATCAGGAATGCGGCCACCAAGAGCGCCCCGCTGACGGCGGCGGCGATGAAGATTGATCGGAAAGCTATGCGCCCAGGACTCTCCGGCCTCCTTCCCATGGGCTCTCATGATAGGGGAAGCCAGAATGGTCCGGGCCAGGGGGCCAAGGGTCGCCCCAGCCGGGGATCGAGACACCAAGGCAGGGACATGGCTGGGCTGAGGTCCCTGCGTACGTAGTACCACTGATCGGGCGCTCGGCCAGGCACATTCTTTTGTTGATGTTTGGGACGCTTGCCGGAGTCGATCCTTG
>JAPPMC010000047.1 GCA_028819235.1 Bryobacterales bacterium | reverse complement strand
TCGCGATCCGCGAGGGCGGGCGCACGATCGGCGCCGGCACTGTCTCGAGCATCATCGAGTGAGGCCGCGGGACAGGAACAGGGCAGCGAGGCAGAAAGACCAATGGCCAAGGAAAGAATCCGCATCCGCCTGAAGGCGTACGACTACCGCGTGCTGGACCAGTCGACCAACGAGATCGTCAGCACGGCGCGGCGGACCGGCGCTCCGGTCGCCGGGCCGATCCCGCTGCCCACGGTCAAGAACAAGTACACCGTGCTGCGCTCGGTGCACACCGACAAGCGCTCGCGGGAACAGTTCGAGATCCGTACGCACAAGCGGCTGCTGGACATCCTTGAGCCCACCCAGGACACGGTGGACGCGCTGATGCGCCTCGACCTGCCGGCTGGCGTGGACGTGGAGATCAAGGCATTCGGTGCCTGAGCGCCGAGGGGCGGGGAAGATCGCAGGGGAGCATCGAGAAATGGCACCCGGAATCCTAGGCAAGAAGGTCGGGATGACGCAGTTCTTCGACGAAGAGGGGCACGTGGTCCCGGTCACCGTGCTGGAGGCCGGCCCGTGCGTCGTCGTGCAGCGCAAGAGCGCCGACCGCGACGGATACGAGGCGATACAGGTCGGCCTGGTGGACTTCACCAGGGAAAAGCTGGTTCGAAAGCCGCAGCGCGGGCACTTCGCCAAGGCGGGGGTGGCCCCGATGCGCTTCCTGAGGGAGTTTCGCGTGCCCGAGGGTTCCGACTTCAAGCCCGGGGACCGCATCCTGGCCGAGCACTTCCGACCCAACGAGAAGGTCGCCGTGACCGGCACGAGCAAGGGGAAGGGCTTCCAGGGCGTGGTCAAACGCCACGGTTTCCGCGGAGGCAGGGCCACGCACGGTTCGATGTTCCACCGTGCACCCGGCTCGATCGGCCAGAGCGCCACGCCCTCCCGCGTGTTCAAGGGCATGCGCCTTCCCGGGCAGATGGGAAACAAGCGCGTGACCGTGCGCGGGCTCGAGATCGTCGAGGTGCACCCCGAGGACAACGTGATTCTCGTGCGCGGTGCCGTCCCCGGGCCGAATGGCGGATACGTGCAGATCCGAAGGTCGAGGTGAGCGGCATGCCTACAGTCAGCGTCGTCGATCTGAAGAACGAGCCGGTCGGCACGGTTGACTTGGCCGACGCCGTCTTCGGCACTGAGCCGAACGAGCATCTTGTGCATCAGGTCGTGGTGGCCTACCAGGCCAACCAGCGAGCCGGCACGCACAAGGTCAAGGAACGCGGGGAAGTGTCCGGATCCGGCCGGAAGCCGTGGCGCCAGAAGGGTGTCGGACGTGCCCGGACGGGCTCCCGGCGCTCCCCGCTGTGGCGCGGGGGCGGCACCGTGCACGGGCCGCGGCCGCGCAGCTACCGCCAGAAGGTGCCGCGGAAGATGGTCGCCGCCGCCCTCCGCTCGTCCCTCTCGGCGCGCTTGGCGGAGAGCTGCATCACGGTCGTGCGCGACTTGGACCTCGAGACTCACAAGACGCGGGACTTCCGCGCTGCCCTGGAAGTGCTGGGCCTGGGACGCAACGTGCTTGTCGTGGAGACCGATCCCGGGCGTAACCTGCGGCTGTCGAGCCGCAATCTGCCCGAGGTCAGGCTGGCCGCGATCTCCCAGCTGAACGCCTACGTCGTCCTCAAGTACCGCCGCATCCTGATGTCGGAGCGGGCCGCAAGGGTCTGTAGCGAGGTGCTCGCATGAGTCCGTACCAAGTCATAGTCGGCCCGCTGATCACCGAGAAGGCGGAGCGGGACCGCATGGAGCAGGGCACGCTGTGTTTCCGCGTCAACGTTAAGGCCACCAAGACGGACGTCAAGCACGCTGTGCGCGCGATCTTCAACGTCGAGGTCGACTCCGTGCGCACCGCCAAGTACATGGGCAAGATGCGCCGCCGCGGTCGCTTTCAGGGACGCAAGCCCGACTGGAAGAAGGCCTACGTCAAGCTAAAGCCGGGCCAGAGGCCCGTCGAGTACACGCAGGTGTAGGAGGCGGCGAGCGATGGGAATCAAGACTTACAGCCCGAGGACGCCCAGTCGGCGGTTCATGACCTCGACGACGCGCGAGGAGATCACGCGCGACCGCCCCGAAAAGTCCCTCGTCAAGGGCCTCCGCAAGCACGGCGGGCGCAACAACAAGGGGCGCATCTGCGTCCGATTCCGCGGCGGCGGCCACAAGCGGCGCTACCGCCAGCTCGACTTCAAACGCAACAAGCACGGCATCCCGGCCAAGGTGGCATCGGTCGAGTACGACCCGAACCGCACGGCCAACATCGCCCTGCTGCACTACGTCGACGGCGAGAAGCGCTACATCCTGCAGCCGGTCGGCCTCAAGGTCGGCATGGTCATCGAGTCGGGCGAGAACGCCGACATCCTGGTAGGCAACGCCCTGCCCCTGCGCCGCATCCCTCCCGGCACGCTGGTGCACAACGTAGAGCTCAAGCCGGGCAAGGGCGGGCAGATGGCGCGGGCGGCGGGGGCTGAGATCCGCCTCGTCTCGCGCGAGGGCGGCTACGCGCTGCTGCGGCTGCCGTCCGGTGAGCTGCGGCGCGTGCTGGAGGACTGCATGGCCACCATCGGCCGGGTCGGCAATGTGGACCACGGCAACATCTCCCTCGGCAAGGCCGGCCGCAAGCGCTGGCTCGGCAGGCGGCCGCACAATCGCGGAGTGACCATGAACCCGGTCGACCACCCGCACGGCGGCGGCGAGGGCCGCACATCCGGGGGCCGCCACCCGGTCACGCCTTGGGGCAGGCCCACGCGCGGCTACAAGACGCGACGCAACCCCCGGACCGACCGCTACATCGTCGCTCGGCGCGGCAGCAAGAGGAGGAGGTAAGGCATGGGCCGCTCTCTGAGGAAGGGTCCGTTCTACGACGAGCACCTGAACCGAAAGGTCGAAGCCCTTAACGCCTCTGGGCAGAAGCGGGTGATCAAGACCTGGTCGCGGCGCTCCACCGTGCTGCCGGAGTGGGTGAGCCACACGATCGCCGTGCACAACGGACGCAAGTTCATCCCGGTGTTCATCACCGAGAACATGGTCGGCCACAAGCTGGGCGAATTCGCCATGACGCGCACCTTCCGCGGCCACGCCGGCAGCGCCAAGGGAAGGCGGAGGTAGAGCCGTGGACGCCCTCGCAAAGTGGAACTACGTGCGGGTTTCCCCGCGCAAGGCTCGACTGGTGGCCGATCTTGTGCGCGGCTTGGACGCGGACGAGGCGGTCGAGCTGCTGCTGCGCACGAACAAGCGGGCGGCCGGCCTGATCCTCAAGGTCCTGCAGTCGGCGGTGGCCAACGCCTTCGACCTGGGCCTTGACGTGGACGAGATGTACGTCTCCTCGATCTACGTCAATGAGGGGCCGCGCTTGAAGCGCATGCGGGCGTCGGCCCGCGGGCGGGCCGCGCCCTACAAGCACCGCATGGCCCACATCGTGGTCAAGGTGTCGGAGAGGGAGTGGGGCCTCGACGACGAGGAGGGCGCCGCCTGAGGGGCGCCGCGAAAGGGAGGCATGGGTCAGAAAGTTCACCCGTACGGTTTCCGGCTCGGCTACACCAAGGTGTGGCGCTCGCGCTGGTTCGCCCAGAAGGGCTACGCGGATCTCGTCAACGAGGATGTCGCGCTCAAGGAGATGCTGCGCAAGCGCCTCAAGTCGGCGGGCATAAGCTCGATCGAGCTGGACCGGCCCGGCAACCGCCTGCGTCTCGCCATCCGCGCCGCCCGCCCGGGAATCATCATCGGCAAGAAGGGCTCCGAGATCGAGAAGCTCAAGGCGGAGCTGCAGGATCGGACCAACCGCGACGTGTACATCGACATCCAGGAGGTGCACCGGCCGGAACTGGACGCGCAGCTCGTCTCCGAGTCGGTCGCCGTGCAGATCGAGAAGCGCGTCAGCTTCCGCCGCGCCATGCGCAAGGCGGTCGAGTTCGCCCAGCGCTTCGGCTGCAAGGGCATCAAGATCTGGGTCGCCGGCCGGCTCAACGGCAAGATGATCGCCCGCAGCGAGTGGCACCTGCGCGGCAGGCTGCCGTTGCAGACCCTGCGGGCGGACATTGACTACGGCTTCAGCGAGGCCCACACCACCTACGGCGTCCTGGGCGTGAAGTGCTGGATCTACAAGGGAGAGATCATCGACCCGCGCGGCGCCGCCGTGAAGAAGTCGGGCCGCGAGGATCCCGAGCCAGCCCGGCGCCGCGAGGCCCGCTCGCAGGCCCGCAGGGAGCGCGAGCGTCTGCGGAGGTCGGTCTCAACGCCGCCGCCCTCCGCGGCCCGGCCGGATGCCGAGCAGGGGCCGCGCCCCGCTTCCCGGTCGGCCTTCCAGCCGCCGATGGCCGGGACGGGGCGCAAGAAGGGGGACTAGCGCCATGCTGATGCCCAAGAAGACCCGCTACCGGAAGGTCCACCGCGGCAACCGGCGCGGCAAGGCCTGGCGCGGCTCCGGCCTCGATTTCGGCGATTTCGGCCTCAAGGCGCTCCAGGCGGCCTGGATCACCGACCGCCAGATCGAGGCCGCGCGCATTGCGATCAGCCGCCACGTCAAGCGCGGCGGCAAGCTCTGGATCCGCATCTTCCCGGACAAGTCGATCACCAAGAAGCCGGCGGAGACGCGCATGGGCAAGGGAAAGGGCGCGCCGGACCGCTGGGTCGCCGTGGTCAAGCCGGGTCGCATGATGTTCGAGATTGAGGGCGTCGAGGAGCCTGTCGCGCGGCGCGCGATGCAGCTCGCGGCCCAAAAGCTGCCGATTCCGGTCAAGTTCGTCAGCCGCTTCGGGGGGGACCTGCTATGAGGGCCAGCGACATTCGGTCCATGACGCTCGAGGAGCTCGACCGCATGGAGCGGGACGCGCGCGAGCAGCTGTTCCGCCTGCGCTTTCAGATTTCGATGGGCCAGACGGACAGCGTGCGCAAGTACCGCTCCACGCGAAAGGACCTGGCGCGCATCCTGACGATCGCTTCCGAGAAGCGCCGGGAGCAGGAGGGCAGCGATGGCTGACACCCACAAGAACCGAAAGACGGGCGTGGTCGTGTCGACCAAGTCGGCCAAGACGATCGTCGTGGAGGTCAGCCGGCGCGTGCAGCACCCGCTCTACCGCCGCTACATCACGCGCAAGAAGAAGTTCATGGCGCACGATGAGGAGGAGACGGCCAAGATGGGCGACCGTGTTCGCATCGTCGAGTGCCGGCCCCTCTCGAAGCGGAAGCGCTGGCGACTGGAGCAGGTAGTGCTGCGCTCGCGGCGCGTGGACATCAAGGTCCGCCGGCGTCGGACCAAGAAGAAGGCCGGGGGGCAGTCGAAATGATCGGCATGCAAACGAGGCTGGCGGTGGCCGACAACTCCGGCGCGCGCCGCCTGATGTGCATCCTGCCCCGCGGCGGATCGACCGGCCGCAAGGCGGGCCTTGGGGACATCGTGATGGCCTCCGTCAAGGAGGCGGCTCCGGACTCGAACATCAAGAAGGGCTCGGTCGTGCGGGCCGTCGTCGTGCGCATGCGCAAGGAGACGCGCCGGCGCGACGGGAGCTACATCCGCTTTGACGAGAACGCGGCCGTGCTGGTCAACGAGAGCGGCGAGCCGCTCGGAACGCGCGTGTTCGGGCCTGTGGCCCGCGAGCTGCGCGAGAAGCGCTTCATGCGCATCGTCTCGCTTGCGCCGGAGGTGCTGTGATGGGATGGAAGAGCAAAAAGCGGGCCAAGGCGTTGGTCATGCACAAGACCAAGATCCGCAAGGATGACACCGTGGAGGTGATCACGGGCGACAGCAAGGGCGTAAGGGGCCGCGTCCTGCAGGTGGACCGCAAGCGCGGCAAGCTGATGGTGGAGGGTGCCAACCTTGTCAAGAAGCACGTCCGCCCCAACCCCCAGAAGCAGATCAAGGGCGGAGTTGCCGAGCGGCACTCGATGATCGACTTCTCCAATGTCAGGCTGGTGACGGACTGATGGCTGCCCTGCGCCTTCGCGACAAGTACCGCGACGAGGCATTGCCCGCGCTCACCAGCGAGTTCGGGTACGGCTCCCCGATGGCCGTGCCTCGCCTTGTCGCCATAAAGCTCAACATCGGGATCGGCAAGATCATCCTGCAGAAGCAGGACAGCGGCAGGCGGAAGAAGGCGATGAAGCAGGCAAAGGGCGCCCCGAAGATGCGGGGCGGCCGTCGCGTGCCCGTGAACCAGAGGATCGTGGAGAGCACCGTTCAGGAGCTGGCCGCGATCACTGGCCAGAAGCCCGTCGTCACCTTGGCGAAGCGCCCTATCGCCGGCTTCAACCTGCGTGCCGGCGTGCCGGTCGGATGCACCGTCACGCTGCGAAGGGCGCGCATGTGGGAGTTCTTGGATCGCCTGGTGGCGGTGGCGCTGCCCCGCGTGCGCGATTTCCAGGGGGTCTCGCCGAAGCTGGACGGGCGCGGGAACTACACGCTCGGCATCCAGGAGCACACCATCTTTCCGGAGATCGACTACACGAAGGTCGATGTGATGAAGGGCATGAACGTGACCATGATCACGACTGCCCGCACGGACCGCGAGGGGCACATGCTGCTGAAGCTGCTGGGGATGCCCTTCCGGACGGCGTAGGGGGAGGCACAGTTAGCACGATGGCCACGAAGGCGAAGATTGCACGCGAGCGCAAGAAGCTGCGTTTCCGGGTGCGCTACCGCAACCGCTGCCGACGCTGCGGCAGGCCGCGCGGGTACATGCGCAAGTTCGAGCTGTGCCGCATCTGCTTCCGCGAGCTGGCGCTGCAGGGCGAGCTGCCCGGCGTCGTCAAGAGCAGCTGGTAGGTGGGCTAATGCAGAGCGATCCGATCGGAGACATGCTGACAAGCATTCGCAACGGCCTTTCAGCGCGGCACCACAAGGTCGACATCCCCGGCTCGAACGTCAAGATCGAGCTGGCGCGCATCCTCAAGCAGGAGGGCTACGTGGCCAACTACCGCGTCGCCACCCACGGCGATAAGCGCACTCTAAAGGTCTACCTCAAGTACCGGCCGGACCGCAGTCCGGTGATCACCAAGCTGACCCGCGTCTCCAAGCCCGGACGCCGGGTGTACGTGGACTCCAAGCACATTCCACGCGTCATCGGAGGCTTGGGCGTCTGTGTGCTGACCACGTCCAAGGGCGTCCTCACGGGAATCGAGGCCAAGTCAAGGCGCGTCGGCGGGGAGGTCCTGTGCACCGTGTACTGACACGGGCGCCGCGCGAGGGAGTGAGAGCATGTCACGGATAGGCAAGCTGCCGATCGCCGTCCCGGACGGCGTCAAGGTGGCCATAGAAGGCGGCAGGGTCTCAGTCGCGGGCCCCAAAGGGGAGCTCAGCGTGCCAGTGCCGGACGGCATCTCCGCGCGCTTGGACGGCGCCAGCCTGCGCATCGAGTGCGAGGATCCGAGCCGCGGCGCAATGCAGGGCCTGACGCGCTCGCTGGCGAACAACTGCGTCACGGGCGTGACTAAGGGCTTCAGCAAGCGCCTGGAGATTGTCGGCGTCGGCTACCGGGCGAGGCAGTCCGGGCGTGTGCTGACGCTGCAGCTCGGCTATTCGCACCCGATCGAGGTGCTGCTGCCCGAGGGCGTTGACGCCAAGATCGTGGCCAACACCAAGATCGAGATCTCGGGAATCGACAAGCAGGCAGTCGGGCAGGTCGCGGCCAACATTCGGGGGCTGCGCAAGCCCGACCCCTACAAGCAGAAGGGCGTGCGCTACGAGGGCGAGGTGCTGCGCAGCAAGGAAGGCAAGAGCGGAGCCGCGTAGCGGCGCTGGCCCGGGAGGCGATCATGGTGTCCCCAACACGGAGAAAGGAGCGCCGGCTGCGGGTGCGTCGGCGCATCCGCAAGCGCCTGCGCGGAACGGCGGAGCGCCCCAGGCTCGCGGTGTTCCGGTCCCTGAAGCACATCTATGCCCAGGTGATCGACGACGACGCCCAGCGCACCTTGGTGGCGGCTTCGACGGTGGGAAGTGACTTCCCCGCGTACGGCGGGAATGTGGCCGCGGCCGTCCTTGTCGGCGAGATGGTCGCCGAGCGCGCCCGTGACGCGGGAATCGAACGGCTGGTCTTCGACCGGGGCGGGTATGCCTTCCATGGCCGCGTGCAGGCTGTGGCGAAGGTAGTGCAGGCTGCCGGCCTCCTGCCGCCGACGCGCAAGCGTCGCCCCAAGGCTGCGGCACCGGGCGATGCGCCGCCGAAGGGTCGCAAGCGCGGGAAAGGGCGCAAGTAGGGCGCAAAGGGGGAAACCATGGAATCGCGGCAAAACATCGAGCGCGCCGACCTGCAGCTGACCGACGAGGTCGTCGACATCAACCGGGTCACGAAGGTCGTCAAGGGCGGCAAGAACCTCAGCTTCACGGCGCTTGTGGTCGTCGGCGACCCCGAGAAGCACGTCGCGGGCTATGCCAAGGGGAAGGCCAAGGAAGTTCCCTCGGCGATCCGCAAGGCGATCGAGAAGGCCAAGAAGAACCTGATCCAGGTCAACGTGCTGGGACCCACGATCCCCCACGAGGTCCTGGGGGTCTTCGGCGCCGGGCGCGTGCTGCTCAAGCCAGCGCGCGAGGGCAAGGGAAAGATCGCCGGCGGTGCGGTCCGCAAGGTCGTCGAGGCTGCCGGCATCCAGAACGTGCTGACCAAGTGCATTGGGTCGCGCAATCCCCACAATGTCGTCAAGGCCACATTCAACGGCCTTTCGCAGCTGCGCAGCCGCGAGGAGATCGCCCGCTTGCGCGGCAAGGATCCGGCCAAGATTGGAGGGAACCGCTGATGGAACGCCCGATGATCAAGATTCGGCTCAAGCGCAGCACGATCGGCGTGCCGGGCAAGCTCAAGAAGGTGGTTCGTGGCCTCGGCCTGCGCCGCATCAACCAGGTTGTGGTGCATCCGGACGGTCCGGCCACAAGAGGCATGGTGGCCAAGGTGCCGCACTTGGTGGAAGTGATCGAATAGGCGGGGAACAGTCATGAAACTCAGCACACTGCGGCCCGCGCCGGGCTCCCGGCGCAAGCGCAAGCGGCGCGGTCGCGGCCCGGGCTCCGGACTGGGCGTGACCGCCGGGCGTGGGCAGAAGGGCCAGCGCTCCCGTTCCGGCTACAGCGGCAAGCGCGGCTTCGAGGGCGGGCAGATGCCGCTGGTGCGGAAGGTTCCCAAGCGCGGCTTCACCAATCCCAACCGGAAGGAGTACGCCGTGCTCAACGTCTCGCGCCTTGAGGAGCTCTCCGGCGACGAGTTCACGCCCAGCGGCCTGCTGGACTCTGGAGTGGTCAGCAGGCTGCGCGACGGCCTCAAGATCCTGGGCAAGGGCGAGATCTCGCGGCCGGTGACGGTGACGGCCCACAAGTTCTCCGCCAGCGCCCGCGAGAAGATCGAGCGGGCCGGCGGAAAGGCGGTCCTGATCGGGGCCGGGTCGGGATCCAAGCCATGAAGTGGCTCGAGGCCTGCGGCAACGTCTTCCGCATCCCGGACCTGCGCCGGCGAGTGCTGTTCACGCTCTCGATGCTGGCCGTCTACCGAGTGGGCGGCCACATCCCCACACCAGGCGTCAACACGGAGGAGCTGCAGCGCATCTTCGAGGCTGCGCGCGGCACGGCGCTCGGCTTCCTGGACCTGTTTTCGGGGGGCCAGCTCAGCCAGCTGACGATCTTCGCCCTGGGCATCATGCCCTACATCACGGCGTCGATCATCCTGCAGCTGCTCACAGTCGCCGTGCCCACCTTGGAGCGCCTGCAGAAGGAAGGCGAGCTGGGTCGGCGCAAGATCACCCAGTGGACGCGCTACCTGACGATCGGCATCAGCATCGTGCAGTCCTTCGCCTATGCACAGCTGGTAGTGCAGCAGGGCTTGGCCTACGACCCGGGATGGGGCTTCCGCCTGATGACGATCCTGACGCTGACCACGGGGACGGCGTTCATCATGTGGCTCGGCGAGCAGATCACCGAGCGAGGCATCGGCAACGGCATGTCGCTGATCATTTTCGCCGGCATCGTGGTGGGCCTGCCCGGGGCGATCCAGAACATCTACGAGAACGTCTTCGTGACGGGGCAGTGGAACGTGCTGGCGGCCGTCGTGATCCTCGTCGCCATGGTGGTCGTGGTCGCGTTCATCGTGTTCGTCGAGCGGGGAGAGCGCCGAATACCCGTGCAGTACGCCCGGCGCATCGTCGGGCGGCGCATGATGGGCGGCCAGTCCACGCACCTGCCGCTGAAGGTGAACGCCGGGGGCGTGATCCCGGTGATCTTCGCCTCGTCGATACTCTCGCTGCCGCAGACCCTGACGCTGATGTTCGCCGACAGCCCGCTCCTAACGCGGATTCTTGAGACCCTGCGCCCTGGAGAACCTCTCTACGAGCTGGTCTACCTGCTGGGGATCGTCTTCTTCTGCTTCTTCTACGTCTCGATCATCTTCAACCCTAACGAGGTCGCCGACAACATGCGCAAGTACGGCGGCTTCATACCGGGCATCCGCTCGGGCAAGCCGAGCGCGGCCTACATCAACGAGATCCTGACCAAGCTGACCTTGGTCGGGGGCCTGTACCTGGCCGCCATATCGCTGATCCCAGACCTGATGCTCTTCGGCGCCAAGATCCACCACCTGCCCCTGATCGGGAACTGGGCCGACGCTAACCTGCCGCGCTGGCTGTTGGACGGCCTAAACGTCAACTTCTACTTCGGGGGGACGTCGCTGCTGATCGTGGTGGGCGTGGCCATGGACACGGTCAACCAGATCGAGTCCCAGCTGCTGATGCGCCACTACGAGGGCTTCACGCCGCGCGCCGGGCGGATCCGCGGGAGGCGGTCCTTTGCCTAGGCAGCGCTGGGGCTTCGGCCTCCCCAAGGTCAGGCTCGGCCCGGCGGCTGGGATCGTGCGCAAGAGCCCGATGGAACTGGACGCGATGCGGGCCAGCGGGCGCCTCGTGGCGCGCGTGCTTCGGGCCGTGAGCGACCTTGTGCGCCCGGGCGTGACGACCATGGATCTGGAGCGGCTCGCAGTGACGATGATCCGCGATGCCGGCGCGAGAGCAGCCTTCAAGGGCTACTTGGTCCCGAACGTCGGCCGCAGGTTTCCCACCGCCCTGTGCACTTCTGTGAACGAAGAGGTCGTGCACGGCATCCCCTCGCGCCGCCGCCGGCTGCGGGAGGGCGACATCGTGAAGGTCGACTGCGGGGTGCAGCTGGACGGGTATTATGGGGATTCGGCGACGACCATCCCGGTCGGAAACGTCTCCGCCGAGGCCGACCGGCTCATGCGCGTCACGCGGGAAGCCCTAGAGCGGGCAGTCCAGAAGATGGTCGCGGGCGGTCGGCTGCTCGACATCGCCCGCGCCGTGCAGCGGCACGTGGAGCGCTCGGGGTTCTCGATCGTCCGGGAGTTCGCGGGCCACGGCATAGGCCGGTCGCTGCACGAGGAGCCGGAAGTGCCCAACCACGTCGACCCGCCCCCGAGCGTGAGAAACGTGCGCCTGAGGGAGGGGATGGTGCTGGCCGTCGAGCCGATGGTCGCGGCAGGGAGGCCCGAGGTGAGGATTCTCAGGGACCACTTCACGGCCGTGACGCAGGACGGATCGTACGCGGCGCACTTCGAGCACTGCGTGGCGGTCACGGCGGACGGCCCGAGGCTGCTGACGAGGGCATGAGCGAGAATATGAATATCGGCGCGCGTGCGGCGGAGGGGGGCGCCCGGGGAACAGGCACCCCGGAGCCGGCGGGCACGGTGCTCGAGGAGCTGCCGAGCCTGCTGTATCGCGTGCGGTTGGACGGCGGGGGCGTGGTCTCGGCCTCGGCGACCGGACGCCACGGCCTGGCCTTCCTGCGCCTGCTTCCGGGTGACCGGGTGCGCCTGCGCTTGGCGGAGCGGGACGTGACCAGGGCCCGGATTCTGGAGAGGATGGAGCGATGAAGGTACGAGCATCAGTGAAGAGGCTGTGCAAGGACTGCAAGATCATCCGAAGGCGCGGCGTCTTGCGCGTGATCTGCATTAACCCCAGGCACAAGCAGCGCCAGGGATAGGAGCGGGAGGACGGACATGGCACGACTGGAAGGCGTCGACATCCCCGACAACAAGAGGGCAGAGATTTCGCTGACGTACCTCTACGGGATCGGATTCACGCGGGCGCGGTCCCTGCTGTACCGGGCCGGGATCGACTTCGGCAAGCGCATGGGCGACCTGAACGACCGCGAGATCACGGCGCTGCGCAAGCTGATTGAAGAGGAGGGCGGGGTCGAGGGCGACTTGCGCAAGGAAGTGCAGCTCAACATTCGCCGCCTCATGGAGATCGGGTGCTACCGCGGCCTGCGCCATCGGCGCGGCCTGCCTGTGCGCGGCCAGCGCACGCACACGAACGCGCGCAGCCGCAAGGGGCCGCGCCGCGGGCAGATCGCCAACAAGAGGAAGGCTTCCAAGTAGCCGCGCGGGAGGGAATGAGCAATGGCCAAGCCTAAGGGCAGGAGAAAGAAGCGGTTCAAGAGCCGCCAGAAGAAGAACGTTCCGGTCGGGATCGTCCACGTCAAGGCGACGTTCAACAACACCATCGTGACGATCACCGACGTGGACGGGCGCACCATCGCGTGGTCCAGCTCAGGCTCGCTCGGCTTCCGCGGATCGCAGAAGGGCACGCCCTTCGCCGCTCAGCAGGCCAGTCTGACTGCTGCCAACCGCGCCAAGGAGCACGGCGTCGTCCGAGTCGCGGTTCGCGTCAAGGGCCCCGGCGGCGGTCGCGAGTCGGCGATCCGGGCCCTGGCCACTGCCGGAATCCAGGTCACGCACATCAAGGACGTCACGCCCATCCCGCACAACGGCTGCCGGCCACCCAAGAAGCGGCGCGTCTGAGGGCCACGGAGGAGACAATGGCAAGGAATCGAGGACCGCTGCTGCGCCGCTCCCGGCGGCTTGGCATGGCGCTGGACCCCAAGTCCGAGCGCCTCTTGGACAAGCGCCCCTACCCGCCGGGCCAGCACGGCAAGACCCAGAGGCCGCGCAAGATGCTGGGCTACGCCCTGCAGGTGCGGGAGAAGCAGCGCGCGCGGTTCATGTATGATGTATTGGAGCGCCAGTTCCGCAGGTACTACAAGCTTGCAGCGAAGCAGCCCGGCGTCGTGGGCGACAACCTGCTGAAGATGCTGGAGCGGCGCTTGGACAACGTAGTCTTCCGCTTGGGCTTCGCCGTTTCAAGGCGACAGGCAAGGCAGATTGTCAACCACGGCCACGTGCAGGTCAACTCCGTCAAGGTCGATATCCCGTCGTACCAGGTGCATCCCGGGGACGAGGTGGCGGTCCGCGAGAAGAGCCGGCGCCACGGGGGGATCCGGCTGGCGCTGGAAGCGCCCGTCTTCGCTGCGCCGCCGGCCTGGCTGGAGCGGTCGACGGAGGAGTTGAGCGGCCGGGTCGTGGCCGACCCTTCCAAGGAGGACCTGGAGAGCACGCAGATCGACGCTCAGCTGATCGTCGAGCTGTACTCCCGGTAGCGCCGGCGGCGAGTCGCCAGGCGCCACACAGAGGCGGTTATCACATGTTGTGGAAAGGTTTCCAGAGGCCGAAGAAGCTGTCGGTCAATTCCGAGTCCCTGTCCGAGAAATACGGCAGGTTCAGCGCCCAGCCGTTCGAGCGGGGCTTTGGCACGACGATCGGCAACTCCCTGCGCAGGGCCCTGCTTAGCTCGATCGAGGGGGCCGCGATCACGGCCGTGCGGGTGGCCGGGGTCGCGCACGAGTTCAGTCCCATTCCCGGCGTGGTCGAGGACGCCACGGACATCATCCTGAACCTGAAGCAGATCCCCTTCAAGCTGCACAGCGACGGGCCGCGCATGATCCGACTGCGCGTTACCGAGCCCGGGGAGGTGACCAGCGGCTCGATCGAGGTCGACTCCCAGGTCGAGATCCTCGACCCGAACGTGCACATCGCGACGGTCAGCTACGACACCGTGCTGGACATCGAGATGCGCGTCAAGATCGGTCGCGGGTACGTCTCGGCCGAGAAGAACTACGACGAGGACCTCTCGGTCGGCTTCATCCCGATCGACTCCGTGCACTCGCCCGTGCACCGTGTCAAGTATGACGTGGAGCAGGCGCGGCTGGGCCAGGCGACCGACTTCGAGAAGCTCAACCTTGAGCTGTGGACCAACGGGGCCGTGGCACCTCAGGACGCCATCGGCCTGGCGGCGAAGCTGCTCAAGGACCACATGCAGATCTTCATCAACTTCGAGGACGAGCTGGGCGCCGAGGAAGTGCTGCCCGAACTGGAGGGCGAACTTGCCGCAGAGCGCTTCAACATGTCGATCGACGAGCTGGACATGTCGGTGCGCTCGTTCAACTGCCTCAAGAACGCCAACATCCAGACCGTGGGCGACCTGGTGACGCGCTCGGAGAACGACATGCTGAACGTCAAGAACTTCGGCCGCAAGTCGCTTGCGGAGCTGAAGGAGATCCTGCAGGCGATGGGCCTGGGGTTCGGGATGCTGCAGGACGAGCGCGGGCGGCTGGTCCACCGCCGTCCGGCCGAGAACTTGGAATAGTCGGGGGGCCAGGAACATGAGGCACCGCAAGGGCGGCTACAAGCTGCAGCGCAGCCCGTCCGCCCGCAAGGCTCTGCTGCGCGGGCTGACCACCAGCGTGATCCTCCACGAGCGAGTCGAGACCACGGTCACGAAGGCCAAGGCGGTCCGTCCTTCCGTCGAGCGGATGATCACTCTCGCCAAGCGCGACACGCTGCATGCGCGGCGGCAGGCGGCGGCCTACCTCTACGAGCCGCGAGCGGTCCGCAAGCTGTTCGACACGCTGGGGCCGCGATTCGCGGACCGGCAGGGAGGCTACACGAGGATCCTGCGCCTTGGCCCCCGGAAGGGGGACGGTGCCGAAACGGCCATCCTGGAGTTGCTCGGCAGTTCCGTGGAGCGGACGCTGGCCCGCAAGCGCTCGAGGCGCGAGTCGCGCATGGACCGGGAGTCGTCGGGCGGCGACGAGCCGGAAGCTCAGTCCTAGGAGTGCCGCCTGCCGAGCGGACGCACGCTGAGCCATCCAGCCTCAGCTTGCTGGCGGCCGTGCCGCTGCTTCTTGGGCAGGCCTGCTGGTCTGCAGGCAGCATCCAGGTGGCTGCGACGGTAGACGGCCAGAGGATCACCTTCTCGGACATCGAGCTCCACGAGTGGCTCAGCCGGGACGATTGGCCGAGTGTCGAGACAGCGGCGCGGCCGGCAGGGTGGCGCCTGCATGCGCTGCGGCAGCTGATCGACCAGAGAATCCTGCTGCGCAGGGCCAAGAGCCGGGGCGTGGAGGCGTCGTCCCAAGAGGTCGAGGAGGCAGTAAGCCGCCGGCGGGCCGCCGCGGGAGATGACGATGCCCTTGAGCGCATCCTTGCAGCGAACGGCGCCTCCGTCGGCCGGCTCCGCGAGCACTTGCGGCGCGCGCTGACGATCGAGCGCATGATCAGGCAGGAGACCTCTTCCAAGGTGCGCGTGCGCACGGGCGAGATGCGGGCATACTACGATGCCCATGAGGCAGCGTTCTCGGTCTATGAGCAGCAGCTGCGCCTGGCCCAGATCCTTGTCGGGGAGTCGGCACTGTCCCCCATACCCAACCTGAGGAACGACGACGTCACAGGCCCTGAGGCCGCCCTCGAGAAGATACGATGGATCCGCGAGCAGCTGCAGGGCGGGGCGGACTTCGAAACATTGGCCCAAGAGTACTCGGAGGATCCCCTGTATGCGGCGACCGGAGGGGACATGGGATTTGTCCCCCTGTCGGCCATGGACGGGGCGGACATCAGGCTGCGCCGAGCCATTGGGGCGCTCCGCGCGGGCCAGCAGTCTGACATCATCGAGACCGACGGGGAGTACCGCATCCTGCGCCTGATTTCGGTCGAGGAGGCCGGCCAGCGCAGCTTTGACAGCCCTGAGGTGCAGGACGCGATACGTGAAGTGCTCGCGAACCGAAAGGAGCAGCTGCTGCGGGAGGCGATCTACGAGGTCGAGCGCAATCGTTCGAGAATTCGCAACCACCTCGCTGAGCGCCTCGCGGCGGATCCCGACGCGGAGCCCTGACCGAGGCCCCGAGTGCTAAACTTCATGCCCCATGCACGTGGCCGATGGAATCCTCCCCACTTCCGGCTGCGCGGCCGCTTTCGCCGGAAGCGCCGTCTGGCTTGGGCTGAGCTGCCGTCGGGTAGAGGTCCCGGAGGCGTCCCGAATGGGCCTGGCCGCAGCGGCGACCTTCGTGGTCTCGACAATTCAGTTTCCGCTGATGGGGATGCCCGCGCACTTGGCGATGCTGGGCCTGCTGGGAATCCTGCTGGGGAGGCGAGCCTTTCCGGCATTGTTCGCCAGCTTGCTGTTCCAGGCGCTGCTCCTGCAGCATGGAGGGCTCGTCTCGCTGGGCGTCAACGCGCTGAACATGGGTTCCGGAACGCTCGTCGGGGCGGGTATCTGGAGGCTCCGGGCAGTGCCTTCCGGGGTGCGGGCGGCCTTGGCGGGATTCTGCGGATCGCTGCTTCCAGTGCTGTTGCTGGCTTGGGAGTTCGAGGCCGCGAACTACGGTCGGGGCTTCTACGCGGTGGCGGCAGCCCTCGCTTCGGTGGCGGTCGTGGAGGGCTTGGTGACCGTATTGGCGGTGCGCTTCTTCCGGCGTGCGCGGCCGGACCTGCTAGCCGTGGCCTGACCGCACTTGCGCTGGCGGCCGTGGTGTGGACGTTCCATCCCGCCTCAGCGGAGGGCCATGCGCTGCGAGCGCAGATCCTGCCAGGGGAGGGGTCGGTCGAGGTGGTGTGCACGTATGGGGCAGGTCTGCCCGCATCGGCCGAGGTGAGGCTGGTCTCGCCGGCGGACCCGACCCGCTACCGCCAGATCCTGCGGACGGACGAAGAGGGCACCGCACGCTTCCGCCCGGACACGCAGGGCTTGTGGCGGATCGTCGTTGACGACGGCTTGGGGCACAGGGCCGAACTGGAGTTCGAGGTGGGCGAGGGCGGCAGCGTGCGGGTGGTCGGAGGACCCGTCTCGGGAGACGGTCCGCGATGGATCTTGGCCGCACTGGCCGGGTCTGCGCTCGCTTGGATAGGCTGGCATCGGTGGGGGCGTCGCCGTGCGCTCGGTTGACGCTGGGCTGGCGGCCCCGAGATCCCCGCTCGCGGCGGCCCACCCGACCGTGAAGCTCTGCGCGGCGCTCGCCACCGTTGTCCTGATCTCGACGTTTCCCCCGGCACCCAGCTGGCGCCAGGGCGGCACTGCCGCGATCTTGCTTGCAGTGTGGGGGTTGGCCCGCGTGTCGCCCGGCTATGTGTTGCGGAGGGTGGCGGCCGCAGCCCCGTTCATTGCGTTGGCGGCCTGCCTGCCGCTGGTGTCAGGCCTCCCTGGTGCGGGGGCGCTGGCGGGGGCGCTGGCTTTCAAGGCAACCTCGGCCATCGTGCTGCTGTCGATTCTGGCGGCAACGACGCCGGTGGAGGACATCCTGCAATCGCTGTGCCGCCTCGGTGTGCCTAGGGCCTTTGCGCTGACTGCCGTGCTGATGAACCGCTACCTGTTCGTGCTGCTGGAAGAGTGGCGCGGGATCTCGCGCGCCCGCGACTGCCGCACGGGCGGCCAGCTGGCCTCAGGCCGCTGGCGCATGTGGGCCAATCAGGCGGCGATGGTCTTCGTTCGCGGCTGGGACCGGTCGGCGCGGGTTGCGCAGGCGCTGATCACGCGCGGGTTTCAGGGCGAGTTTCCACGCCTGCAACGCCCCAGCCTCGGCATCGCCGAGGCGGCCTTGGCCGCCGCGCTGCCCCTGGCCGTGCTCCTCCTACGACTCGTTTAGGTCCAGCCTTCGCGCCCAAATGTTCCGGTAGCGCACTGGATTTCCGTGGCCCTGCAGCAGGAGCCCCAGTTCGGGCTCGTGGGGCACGTACTCGCTCACTCTCCTGTGGCGCATCGGTCCCAGCAGTTCCCGGCGGTGGTGGAGCAGCACGCCGTTGTGCAGCACCGTGGCGAATGCGGGCCGCACCAGCTTGTCTCCGTCGAATCGAGGGGCCTCAAAGATGATGTCGTACGTCTGCCACTCACCCGGCTTGCGGGACGCGTTGACCAAGGGCGGGAACTGGCCGTAGATCGCACCCGCCTGGCCGTCGGCATACGAGATGTTGTCGTAGGAGTCGAGGATTTGGACTTCGTAGAGGCCCATGATCAGCACGCCGCTGTTGCCGCGCGCCTGGCTGTTGCCGCTGGGCTGGGCAGGTGTGGCCCACTCGATGTGAAGCTGGACATCGCCGAATCGCTGCTTTGTGATGTGGCCCCCCGTTCCCGGAACCACCTCCATATAGCCGTTCTCGACCTTCCAGACGGGTGGGAGCGTTTCGCCCCGCCGTCGCTGCTCCCAGTTGGCAAGGTCCTTGCCGTCGAACAGGACGGTCGCGTCCGAGGGCGGTTGCCCGGGCGTGTCGGGCATGCTGGAAGTGCCCGGCGAGACGATCCTGGGTCTCGGCCGTGAGTCGTCGTGCACTCTCCAGCGGCCCCCTGGCAGGTAGGGCGTGTCGGTGTAGCCGGTGGGGGCTGGCTTGGACGGCTCGGCTGAGGTCGCGGGGAGGGCAAGAGCCGGGGCGAGCAGGAATTCGCGTCTTTGCATGGGTGGTCGGGAACTATCGTACATTCGCACTGGCTCAGAGGACCCTTGCGTGCGCCGCTAGGCCCGTGCTGGGCGGGGACTGGCCTTGGGCCGGCTTTGGTCTTGGCCATCGTTCCGGTGAGCTGCGCAGGCGCGTTGCGCGCCGGTCCGGCCTCCCGCAATGCACCGCCTCACTCTGCTAGACTTCCGGTTTGGTTCCCCACACCAGTCCCGCCGCCGACGGCCTAGTCACAGTCTTCTCGTCGCGCAGCCACCTTGCGACGATAGAAGCGGAGATCATTCAGGGACTGCTGGAGTCCGCCGGCATTGCGTGCTGGCTCGCCCGCGAGAACGTCATCCAGCAGCCGGTCGGGAACGTGCTAGTGAAGGTGCTCGAGTCCCGGGCCGAAGATGCGCGAGCCGTCCTTCGAGATGCGGTCGATGGGGCCGCCGAGAGTGCGGCATGAGGCATGGCCGGTTGGCCCCTGCGGGCCCGTTCGCGTTGGCCGCCCTTTTAGTGGGGTGTGCGGAGCCGCCCGGGCCTGCACTGCCGCGCCTGACGGTCGTGCTGGCGGTCGACCAGCTGCGGGCCGACTACTTGGAACGTTTCGAAGAGCACTACACGGGAGGCCTTCGGCGATTGCTGGAGGAGGGTGCATACTTCCACGCGGCCGCATACCGCCATTCGAGCACGTCCACCGGCCCCGGCCACGCCACAATCTCCACCGGCAGGCACCCCGCCGCCCACGGCATCGTGGGCAACAGCTGGCGTGAGCCCGGCGTCGGCCGCGTATACTGCGTCGACGACGACCGCTACGAGCCGGTCGGGGGTCCGGGCACTGGGGCGTCCCCTCAGGCCCTGCTGACCGAGACCCTCGGGGACCTGCTCAAGCGCGCTCACCCCGGAGCCAAGATCTACTCCGTATCGACCAAGGACCGCAGCGCCATCCTGATGGGAGGCCATCGGGCCGATGGGGCGTTCTGGTTCGAGCCGGACTGCGCTTGCCTAGTGTCTTCGACGTACTACGGGGACCGGATGCCTGGCTGGCTTGAGCGGTTCAATGCCAGCGGTCCCGGCGCAGCCCATGCAGGTAGGATCTGGGACCGTCTGCTGGGCGATCCGGCGCTCTATGAGCGGCTGGCACGCGCCGACGACTTCCCAGGCGAGGGTGACGGGCAGGGCGAGATGTTCCCGCACCGGCTGCCGGAGGACGGCTTCGGCTCCTTGCTGGCGAGGACGCCCTACTCGGACGAGATCACGCTCGGGGCCGCTCTGGCCGCGCTGGAGTCCGGCGAGATCGGCACGGACGACGTGCCCGACCTGCTGTTCGTCGGACTGTCGGCGACGGACTCGATCGGCCATCGCTACGGCCCGTTCAGCCAAGAGGCCATGGACAACCACCTGCGGCTGGACCGCAGGCTTGGTGAGTTCCTCGAGGAGGTGGACAGGGTGGTAGGCCCTGGGCGTTCCGTCATTGCGCTCTCTGCGGACCACGGCGCGATGCCCTTGGTCGAACAGCTGCGCGCCAACGGCGACGCGTCAGCCCGCAGGATCGACACGTCGGCCTTCTGGAAGCGTGCGACGCCGGCCATTGAAGAATGCGGGCAGGGTTCCGCTTCGGAGGTTGTCGACGACGCCGCCGGCAGAAGCCTCCATTGGAACGGTGCGGCGCTGGGCGAGCGCGGCGTGGCGCGTGAGAAGGCCAGTGCCTGCCTTCAGACCTGGCTCTCCGGCCAGCCGGAGGTTGCTGAGGTGTTCACGGCGGAGGACCTCTCCGGGCCGGTCGACAGCCAGTTCGCCGCGCTATACCGGAATTCCTACCGGGAGGGCCGCTCTCCGCATTTGCAAGTGCACTTCGCAGAGAGCGCGTACCCCGGCGGCCCGAACGGGACCGGGCACGGAAGCGCCCACGCCCATGACCGTCGCGTCCCGGTAGTCTTGGCGGGTTTCGGCGTTGTTCCCGGCCGGCACGCCTCTGAAGCCGGCCCCGAGGACGTGGCGCCGACCTTGGGCGTGCTGCTTGGATTGGAGCTGCAGCTAGAGAGCGACACACGAGTGCTGAGCGAGGCGCTCGGGCCCGCTCGCTGATGGGCGGGTCGCGCGGCGGCCGCAAGGGGGACATATGGCCCTCCGAGCACCATAGCTTCCGGGACCGGAGGACCGGGGCGCGGATCCACCGCGTCACAGGGCACGACTCCATCAGCCACCCCACGTACTTCCTGCAGTGTTCATTCAGCTTGGACCAGTCCCGCCTGCTGT
The DNA here is from genome assembly GCA_028819235.1 of Bryobacterales bacterium. GTDB lineage: Bacteria > Acidobacteriota > Terriglobia > Bryobacterales > UBA6623 > VXMF01. The sequence continues at coordinate 21,956 of JAPPMC010000047.1, read as the reverse complement.
TCACCGGCTACCGCACGGGCACAGCGCAGCTCTATGACGCGGAGTTTCCGGACGGTCCGATCCGCCAGCTCACCGACGGCGACCCCGTGCACCCGTTCTCCCCCTTGATCGCGCCCGACGGGGCGGTGCTGTTCGTTCGCGGCGGGGCGGTCTGGCGCCTGGAGCCGGAGGGATTGGGCGAAAGCCTGATCGCCGACGGCGGGGGCCAGCTTGGCGAGTGCTCGCTCAGCCCTTGTGGGGAGTGGTTCGTGGCCGCCTGCAAGCGGCCGTCCGGGTGGGGTCTGCTCGTGGGCACGCTAGACGGCAGCCGTACGCGATTCTTGGATTTTCCCCGCACCGTGATCCACCCCCAGTTCAATCCGGTGAGTTCCGATTGGATCGAGTTCGCGGCCGATCCGGCCCCCCGCATGCACCGCGTTCGCCGGGACGGCTCGGGCCTGGAATGCCTGTACCTGCACGGCGACGACGAATTCGTCGTGCATGAGACATTCTTGGGCAAGAGCGAGGACCTCGTCTTCAGCGTGTGGCCGGTCGCCCTGCGCCGGCTGCACTGGCGCACGCGCCGGATCTCGACCATCAGCGAGTTCAACGCTTGGCACATCACGCCCGACCGCGCAGGCGGGCGCGTTCTGTGCGACACCGTCCACCCGGACATCGGCCTGCAGCTGGTCGACGTTGCCACGGGAGGGCGGACCACGGTGTGCCAGTCCCTGGCCAGTTCGCAGGGAACGCAGTGGAGGAAGTCGCGCTACGCCTTGGCTGAGGACTGGGAGCGCGCCCGGCGCGCGCAGGATCGCAATCGGTCGCTGAGCTGGATGGAGATGGCGGGCGATACCGTGTACGGCCCGCAGTGGACGCACCCCCACCCGTCGTTCTCACGGGACGAATCGATGGTCGTGTTCGCCAGCGACAGGAGCGGCTGCACGCAGGTCTACGTCGCCGAGATACCGTGAGGCGCCTGCGCCGCTGCGGCGGTCAGGATGCGCGGCCCGTTTCGAACTCGCCGAGCAGCGTGCGGAAGTTTTCCGTAGTCTGCCGGGCTACGTCTTCCAAGGTCGTGTTCCGGACCCGCGCCAGCGTCCGGGCCGTCTCGACCACGAAGCGCGGCTCATTGCGCCGGATCTTGCGGTGCGGCGCTGGCGTCAGGTAGGGAGCGTCCGTCTCGACCAGCAGCCGGTCGGACGGCACGCATCTCGCCGTGGCTCGGAGGTCGCCCGAGCGCGGGAACGTGAGCACTCCCGAGAACGACAGCAGAAAGCCCATCCGGAGGCAGCGCAGCGCGTGCTCCGACGTTCCCGTGAAGCAGTGCATGATGCCCCCGATGCCGTTCCCCGCCCAGTGCTCCTCAAGGAGGCCCAGTGTCTCGTCCCACGCGTCCCGCGTGTGGATCGCGATCGGCTTGCCGTGCGCGGCGGCGATCTCCATCTGCCGCACGAACGCTTGCCGTTGCTCTGCTGTCGGGGAGTTGCGGTAGTGGTGGTCAAGCCCGATCTCGCCCACTGCAAGCACTTCCGGGTGCCGGCACAGGGCGTCCAAGCGCGCCGCCGTTGGCTCGTCAAACTTGGCCGCGTCATGCGGGTGGACGCCGACGGTTGCGCCAATGTCGGCGTGACGCTCGGCGATGCGGACCGCGGCCTCAAGGTCGGGCGGGCCGTCCCCTGTGCCGATGGCCAGCATGAACGAGACGCCCGCACGGCGGGCGCGGTCGAGGACCGCATCGCGGTCTCCATCGAATGCACGGCCGTCTAGGTGGCAGTGGGAATCGACGAGCATGGCGTCCCGACTTGGCTGGCCTCAGCTCAGGCGTGCCCCGGGCGGCGTGTCCTTGTCGAATCCGGCCAGGCGCGCCTCTCCGCCGGGCAGTGATGCGGCGACGACCATCCCCTGGGACACCACGCCCATCATCTTGCGCGGCTTGAGGTTGGCCACAACCGCGATGCGTCGGCCTTTCACCTCCTCGGGAGCGTACTCGGCCGCGATGCCCGCCAAGATCGTCCGCGGCTCTGCCTCGCCGATGTCCACGGTCAGCCGCAGGAGCTTGTCCGATTTCTTCACGCGCTGCGCGGCTTGCACCAGACCCACGCGCATGTCGACCTTGGCAAAGTCCGAGATCTCGATGGGTGGCGTGTCGATCGTAACCGCCGCCGGCGCGTCAGGCTGGCCGAGCAGCTTGGCCTGCTCCTGCAGCGATTCGGCCTCGAGGGCCTCCATCCGGGCGACCGCCTTGCCCACGTCCAGCCTCGGATATATGGCGCGCTGCCTGCCGGCGGTGTCGCCGGGCTTCAGACTGCCCCAGGCCAGCAGGTCGAGGCGCTCGTCGCGCACTGCGCCGGCGAGGCCGAGGGACTCCCAGACGCCTTGGGCTCCTGTCGGCAGTACCGGGGCCAAGAGCACGGCGGCCACGCGCAGGGTCTCCGCACTGTTGTACAGGGTGGCGCTCAGTTGCTGGGCGGATCCTGCGTCGGCACGCTTGGCCAATTCCCAGGGCCTGTGTTCCACGATGTACTTGTCGGCGCGCGCCAGCAGCGTCCAGACTGCATCGATCGCGTGCGAAAAGGAGTACTTGGCGTAGTGCGCCACTGCCCGCTCGATGCACGTGGCGGCCAGTTCCGGCAGTCCCCCGTCATCTCCCCCGGAAGGGTCTGGGATCTCTCCGCCGCAGTAGCGGGAGAGCATGGACGCTGTGCGGCTGGCGAGGTTGCCGAGGCCGTTGGCCAAGTCGGCGTTGTAGCGCCGCGCCAGCGCCTCGTGCGAGAAGTGCCCGTCCTGGCCGAATACGATCTCCCGTAGCAGGTAATGGCGCAGCCCGTCCGTGCCGACCACCTCTTTGATGGGAAGGGCCCGGACGATGTTGCCCTTGGTCTTGGACATTTTCCCGCCCTGGAATATGAGCCAGCCGTGAGCCCAGATCTGCCTCGGAAGCGGTAGATCCGCCGCCATGAGGAACGCGGGCCAGTAAACGGCGTGGAACCGCACGATCTCCTTGCCGACCAGCTGCACGTCGGCGGGCCAGAGGCGCTCGTACTCTCCGGGCCCGTCGGCGTCGCCGAATCCCAGGGCGCTGATGTAGGTGGTCAGCGCGTCGAACCATACGTAGAAGACGTGCTCGGGATCGTTGGGCAGCGGTATGCCCCACTTGAGCGTGGAGCGGCTGATAGAGAGGTCCTTGAGGCCCGAGCGCACGAAAGCCAGCACCTCGTTACGGCGCGTCTCTGGACGGATGAAGTCCGGCTGGGACTCGTAGAGGTCAATCAGCGGCTGCTGGAAGGCCGACAGGCGGAAGAAGTAGTTCTCCTCGGTGACGGTGGTGATCAGTTCGGGGTCCGCCGCGGCCGCCTCCTCGTCCGTGACGAACGCCTCGTCGCCGAGGTGGTACTTGCCGGTGTAAGCGCCCTTGTAGATGGCCCCGTTCTTCAAGCAGCGCCGGAACACCTCACGAACCGCCAGGGCGTGGCGGGGGTCGCTGGTGCGTCGGAAGAAGTCCACCTCAAGGCCCAGCTGCTCCCATTCCCGGCGGAAGGCGGCCGATACCCTGTCGGTGAATTGCAGCGGCTCGAGACCCGCAGCAGTAGCCGCCCGCTCGACTTTCTGGCCGTGCTCGTCCGAGCCCGTGACCAGGTAGGCGTCGTCCCCCAGCATGCGCCGGATCCGCTTGATCGTATCGGCCACGATCGTGGTGTACGCGTGGCCGATGTGGGGAGCCGCATTGACGTAATAGATCGGCGTCGACAAGTAGAACTTGGGCATGGGCGGGGGCTCTTCCTAGTCTGGCACGGTGCGCCGATCGGCGGATGCTCGCCGCCGACGCCGCAGCCGGGCCGCCACGGAGCAGCTGGCCCGCGCGGGCCCTACTTCTTCTTGGATCTCTGGCAGGCGTGGCGGGCCAGATCCCAGACTCGCTGGAAGGGAACGCTGTGCTCCTTCGCTAGGCTGCGGCAGTCGTCGTACTCCGGCGCGCAGCTCCGGCTCTCGCCGTCGCGCCCGGCGACCTTGACCCGGACGGGGCCGTAGCGTGTTTCGACAGTCACCAACGATCGCGGCAGTGTCCGTCGGCGCGAGGCCGTCTCGCGGATCCCCAGCGTCGAGGTCTCAGCCAGCATCAGATCGCCTAGCCGAGACCTGTCCTCGGGCCGCGCCAGCGCCGAAAGCCGGAATCCCGGCCGGTTCTTCTTCATCTGAACGGGCGCCAGCGTAACGTCCAAGGCCCCGGACTCCAGCAGGCGCTCCATTGCGAAGCCCGCCATCTCGGGCGTCATGTCGTCGATGTCCGCCTCCAGCGCCCAGACTTCCTCCGGGGGGGAGTCGGCCTCCTCAGCATCGCCCAAGAGCACCCGCAGCAGGTTCGGTCGCCCGGCCAGTTCGCGCGTTCCCGCCCCGTAGCCGCTCGCAGTGATGCGCATTGCGGGCGGCGGGCCGAAGCCTCCTGAGAGCGTCACCGCCAGCGCCGCTCCCGTCGGCGTCGTGAGCTCGACCGAGGGCCCCTCTGAGTACGTGGGCACTCCCTCCACCAGACGGGCTGTGGCCGGCGCCGGCACGGGCAGCGTGCCATGCGCCGCCTCCACCGTGCCGCTGCCGAGATTGATCGGCGAGCAGTGCACTCGCTCGACTCCCAGCCTTCGAAGTCCGCAGCAGCCTCCCACGATGTCCGCGATCGAGTCCAGCGCGCCCACTTCGTGGAAATGGACGCGCTCCAGCGGGATTGCGTGCGCTCGCGCCTCCACCTCGCCGAGACGCCGGAACACCCGAATGGCGTCCCGCTTCGCACCCTCCTCGATCTCGGCCCTGCCGATCATTGCCTCGATCGCGGACAGCGAGCGGTGGTGGTGGTGTTCGTGCGCATGGATGTGCACCTTCGTACCGGCGAGCCCTCCTCGCTTCGCGGGCTCTGAGTCCACGCGCAGGCCCTTGACGCCGAGCCTGTCCAGATCATCCTGAAGGGCCTCGACCGGCAGCCCGCTGTCCACGAGGGCGCCCAGAAGCATGTCGCCGGAGATGCCCGAGAAGCAATCCAGGTAGCAGATGCGCACGGATCCCGCCGCCGGCGCGGCTGCGCCCAGACTACCACGCAAATGGGCTCACTCCGTGCCTTGGCCTTCGCCCACCAGCTCGAGGAATGCCCGCGACGCCTGCGACAGCTCCCGGGAACGCGGGAAGATCAGGCGGATCTTGCGCTCCATGGTGAGTTCCCGCACCTCGACCTTCCGCAGCGCTCCGCTGTCGATCTGCCGCTCGACGCACATCTGCGGAAGGAATGAAACACCAAGGCCCCGCTGCACCAAGCGCCGGATCGTCTCGATCGTGGGCATTTCGATCCGCATGTTCAGCGCCACCTCGTGACGCCGGAACGTCTCGATGACCCTCGCACGGTAAGGCGACACTACGTTGTGGGCGATGAACGTCTCTTGGCCCAGCTCCTGGATGCTGATCCTGCGTCTTCCGGCAAGGCGGTGCGACGGGGACACGACGAACGTGAGCCGGTCATCATAGATCTGCTGCACGCTAAGTCTCGGGTCGCCCGGATCGTAGCTGATCGCCCCAAGCTCCAGTTCTCCGTCGAGCACCGCCTGGGGCAGCCGGCTCGACAGGCTGCGCCGAAGCTCGACGCTTATGCCAGGGTGCAGGCGCCGGTAGGCCTCGACGTGCCCCAGCAGGTACAACGCCGTCGACTCATTGGCCCCCACTGTCAGCTTTCCGCGTCTCCGATCCTGCAGGTCCGACAGCGCGACCCGCATCTCCCGCTCCAGCGACTCGAAACGGCGCGCGTACTCGGCCACCTCCCGGCCCGCGTCCGTAAGCCGCCCGGACCGCCCGGATCGGTCGACGAGAAGCACCCCCAAGTCGCGCTCAAGGCGCCTTAGCGCCAGCGAAATGGCAGGCTGCGTTCGGTGCAGCTTCTGCCCGGCGCGGGAGAAGCTGCCCTCGGCGGCAATCGCCTGGAACACCTTGAACAGCGCGAGGTCCATATGCAGTGCTTATGGTATTCCAAAGAAATATAAATTTGCTTTATTGGCCCCTATTGGTGTCTACTGATACGGTCAGGAGAACGCATGTCCGAGCGATTCCACATTTTCGATACGACGCTGAGGGACGGCGAGCAGTCGCCCGGCTGCAGCATGACCACACCCGAGAAGCTGCGGGTGGCCCGGCACTTGGTCGAGATGGGTGCCGACGTCATCGAGGCTGGCTTCCCGATTGCCTCCGAGGGCGATTTCCAGGCGGTGAGGGCCGTTTGCCGGGAGTTTCCCAGCGCCCACCTCGCCGCGCTGGCGCGAGCGGTCCCGATCGACATCGAGCGCGCCGCGGCCTCCCTCGACGGCCATCCGCGCCCGCGGATACACTGCTTCATCGCGACCAGCGAAATCCACCTGCGGTACAAGTTCAAGAAGTCCCAGCAGCAGATCTTGGAGGAGGCGGTTGCCGGAGTCGAACTGGCGCGCAGCTTCGTGGACGACGTGGAGTTCTCCGCCGAGGACGCCACGCGGACGGATATGGATTACCTCTGCCGTGTATGCGAGGCCGTAGTGGACGCCGGCGCGGGCGTGGTCAACATTCCGGACACCGTCGGCTACATGACGCCAGGCGACTACGCCGGGAAGATTGCTCGCATCGTCGAAGCGGTCGGCGACCGGGCGGAGGTCAGCGTCCACACGCACGACGACCTCGGCTTGGCCACGGCCAATGCGATCGCGGCCCTGCACGCGGGGGCCCGCCAGGTGGAGTGCGCGCTCAACGGGATCGGGGAGCGGGCAGGGAACTGCTCTCTCGAGGAAGTCGTGGCGATCACAATGGTCCGCCCGGACCGCGTTCCTTTCCGCACGGGGATCGACGCCACGAGGCTGTACGCTGCAAGCAGGGCCCTGGCGGAGTGCATCACATTCGGCCCGCAGCCGAACAAGGCCATCGTGGGCAGCAACGCTTTCGCCCACGAGGCCGGCATACACCAGGACGGATACCTGAAGCACCGCACGACGTACGAGATCATGACCCCGGAATCGGTCGGCGTGCCGTCAACGCAGCTGATCCTGGGCAAGCACAGCGGCAGGCACGCTTTGGCGCAACGGATTGAGGAGCTTGGCTTCGGCCGGCTGGACCGGGCCAGTCTGGGGACCGTCTACGAGGCCTTCACGCGCATGGCCGACACCCGCAAGGGCCTCACGGACGACGACATCACCGCGCTGCTGGAACGCCTCGGCCTCGAGCGGGTGGCGGTTGCCGTGACGGCGGCGTAGGCAGGCCGCCCGGGCGTCTGCGCTGTAACCCGCCGATGGCGGGTAGCGTCTCTATCAATTCAGGTGTGCACGGCCTGTTAGGCTGGTCTGTATCCCTGTAATTCGAGGCCGCCCGGCAGCGGCGCGGCCCTTCTGGCCCGGAGGCTCCATGGTTCGTCCCCGTAATCGATTCGCAGCAGTTGCCCTTAGTGCGCTTGTCGCACTCGCGCCTTGCGCCCGCGCCCAGGACGGGGCGATCCAAATCCGCGTCCTGATGGGCGAGGGGGGCATCAACAATATCAACCGCAACGTGGCTGTTGAGCCCGAGCTGGAGGTGGTCGACTCCTCCGGCAAGCCCGTTGCGAAGGCCGCCGTGACCCTGCGCGCTCCGGCGTCCGGGCCGAGCGTGACGTTCTTCGGAGCTTCGCGCGTCACGACGCTGACCACCGACGACAACGGGCGTGTGCGGGTATCGGGCATGTTGCCCAACACCATTGAGGGCACGTTCCAGATCGAGGTCGAGGCCGAGTTCAACAACCTCACCGCGAACACGGTCATCACACAGTCGAACGCCGTAGCCCCGGGTGAGCCGAAGCCCAAACGCCAGGGCATCGGCTGGAGGGTGATCGCGGCGCTCAGTGCTGCTGCGACGGTGGGCATCGTCTCGGCCGCGCTGCGTTCCGGCGACGACACCACCGCTACGCCGACGGCCATTTCGATCGGCTCTGTCAGTGTCGGCGCGCCTCGCTGATGGGCGCCGGCGGGATGCAGGCAGACGAGTTCCACCAAACGCAAGATCCACGAAAGGCGAAGTGATGAAGACGTCTCTAACGGCGACCGCGGCACTGCTGCTGGCGGCGCCGCTCGGTGCGCAGGTGCTTGTCGAGACGGAGGGGATCACCGATCCGTCCAGCCTGGGCAACACAGTTGTGTTGAATGCGGAGGCCATTGGCGACCGGGTGGCGCGGTCGATCACCGTGACCTTCCAAGAGGGTCCCCTGACCCTCAGGACCATCCGCGTTGTCGGCTCGAACGAGTTCACGTATGAGCTGGATAGCCTGAGCCGGCTCCCCGCCTTGATCCGCGGCGACCTCAAGGCGGAACTGTTCGTGATTTACCAGCCCCGCACACCGGGGCCCGCCCGGGCGACGCTCGAGTTCACGGTGCGGCTGGACGAAGTCCCCGAGGGCGAGCCGCAGGACAGGCTCTACACCATACCCCTGCTGGGCCAAGTTCCGGACCTGACGCTCGCGTACTCCGTGCCAGGCCGACCCCGGCGGACAGTGCCGCCCGAGGGGCAGGTCGAATTCGGAAACCGGCCGATCAACGTGGCGACCGAAGCCACCGTGCTGCTGACCAACAGCGGCAGTGCTCCCGCCACCATTCGAGGCGTCAGCATCGGAGGCGGGGCCGGGTTCGAGATCATGTCGCCGCCCGGCTACCCGGTCATCTTGGAGCCCGGTTCGAGCCTGAATCTGCAGGTGGCGTTCACTCCCGGCACGACCGGGAACTACCGGTCGACTCTCCAGGTTGACGGGGGCGTCCTACAGGCCCGCTACTTCCTGACGGGCATCGGCGGAGACGAGCTGAGCTACTCGCTGCTGCGATACCCGCCGGGCTCGAACACCGCGATCCAATCCCCGATCCGCTCCGGCGTGCCGATCGTTTTCGGGCAGGCTGCGAAGACCGTGGAGCTTATCGGCACGAACGCAGGGCAGACCAATGTCCTCATCGAGCAGATTCGTGTGTCGGGCCCGTTCACCGTCACGGGAATCCCGCCGGTTCCGACGAGTCTGGGCCCCGGCGGCACCATCCGCCTGGCAATCGAGCCCAGGGTTCCCACGGGCGGCGCGACCGTCGGAGAGCTGGTCATCGACGACGCTGTCTTCCCGCTCGAGCTGGACTTGCCCCCCCTGCGCAACGTGAGCTTCACGACCCTCGGTCGCCTGTTGCGGCCGGGCGAGCAGGTAGGCGTTGGCCTGACGATCCCCGTGCCCTACCCGGTCGACATCCGCGGAACACTGGAACTTGAGCTCGACTCGCTTGAGGCCGCCAGCGACCCGGCCCTGCAGTGGGCCGCGGGCGGGCGGACGGTGAACTTCCGCATCCCTGCCGGGCAGACGGCGGCCGTGTTCGCCAGCAACTCCCGCGAGGCCCAGTTCCAGGCCTCCACCGTCTCCGGAACGGTGCGGGTGCTCGCCAGTTTCGTGGCCGAGGCGTGGGGCATTGACATCACTCCGGCCGCTCAGCCGACGCTGGAGTTCACCGTACGGCTGCAGGCGCTGCCCGCAGTACGTTTCAGCAGGCAGGCAGGGCCGGTGATCGCCGGCGAGCCCGTCGATCTGGGGCTCTCTCTTGCTTCCCCCTATCCCGAGGCTGTCAGCGGAGTCCTGAGCCTGGTCTTTGAGCCGGCCGATCTCGATGGAGCGCCGGGCCCGTGGCAGAACCGGCGGCAGGTGGGCTTCACGATTCCGGCGGGCACGACAACCGCGATGTTCGGGGGCGGAACGGCCTCCAGCACGACCTTCGCCGCGCCCGCGGCATCCGGAGGACTGACCATTACGGCGACCTTCCAGACTGAGGCGGCCGGGGCGGACCTGACGCCGGATCCGGCGCCTGAACTGAAGCTGACCGTCACCAAGGCCTCCCTGCCCGATGTCACGTTCTCCCGTGAGGGGGGAAGCGTCCGCGCCGGCGAGAGCGTGAGTCTCGGCCTGTCCTTGGCGAGCACGTACTCGGAGGATCTGATCGGTTCCCTTCGTCTCTCGTTCGCGGCAGCGGACGTGGACGGAGCGAGCGGGGCGTGGGCCGGCGCCGGCCGACAGGTAGCATTCCGGATTCCAGCAGGCTCCCTACACGCGGAGTTCGGCGGCCAGGGCAACCGCAGCACCCAGTTCTCGATGCCGGCCTCCGAGGGGCGCGTCACGGTCACGGCCAGCTTCCAGACGGAGGCTGGCGGGGCCGACGTGACGCCGGACCCCGCTCCGGAACTTGCGTTCGACGTGGGCATCACGGCCCTATCCGGCGTGAGCTTCACGATGCGCAGCGGTGAGGTTGCAGCGGGCTCGACCGTTGCGTTGGGCCTGAGCTTGGCAGGGCCCTACGCCGAGACGCTGGCCGGCACGCTGAGCATGGCCTTTGCGGCGGCGGACGTGGACGGAGCGAGCGGTCCGTGGGCCGGTGCCGGGCGGCAGGTCGCGTTCCGCATACCGGCGGGTTCGACGGCTGCGGAGTTCGGCGGCGCGGGCAACCTTACGACGGAGTTCACCGCTCCGGCGTCCGAGGGGCGCCTGACCGTGACGGCCCGGCTGCGGACCGAGGATGGCGGGGCGGATGTCACGCCAGACCCGATGCCAGAGGTGGCCTTCGACGTGACGGTCGCCGCACTCCCCGCTGTGAGCTTCTCAAGCGAGGGCGGGCCAAAGGCGGCCGGCTCGGCGATGGAGTTGGGCCTGAGCCTAGCCGGGCCGTACCCGGAGACGTTGGAGGGCACGCTGAGCATGGCCTTCGCGGCGGCAGACGTCGACGGAGCGAGCGGTCCGTGGGCCGGCGCCGGGCGGCAGGTCGCGTTCCGCATACCGGCGGGCTCGACAGTCGCGGAGTTTGGCGGGGCGGGCAGCGTGGCGACGGAGTTCACCCTGCCGTCCGCGGACGGCCGGTTGACGGTCACCGCGCGGCTGCAGACGGATGGCGGCGTGGATGTCACGCCGGATCCGGCACCTGAAGTGGCCTTCAGCGTGGAGGTCTCCGCGCTCCCGGAGGTGACGTTCTCGCGCGACGGCGGCGCACTCATGCCAGGTGCCAGCGTCGAGCTGGGCCTGAGCTTGGCGGCGTCCTACGGGCAAGACTTGGCCGGGACGCTGAGCATGGCCTTCGCGGCGGCGGACGTGGACGGAGCGAGCGGTCCGTGGGCCGGCGCCGGGCGGCAGGTTGCGTTCCGCATACCGGCGGGCTCGACCGCGGCGGAGTTCGGCGGCGCGGGCAACCTTGCGACGGAGTTTGCGGCGCCGGCCGCCGCGGGCCGGATAACGGTCACCGCGCGGTTCCGTACCGAGGACGGGGGGGCGGACGTGACACCGGATCCCGCGCCCGAGTTGTCCTTCACCATCGAGGTTTCCCCACTGCCGGAAGTGATGTTCTCGCGGTCGGCCGGAACGGTGATGCCTGGGGCGACCATGGATCTGGGCCTGAGCCTGGCCGAGCCCTACGCGGCGGCGATCTCGGGAACGCTGGTCCTAGCCTTCTCACCGACCGATGCTGGCGCTTCTGCCGGGGCCGGGTGGACCGGCGCGGGCCGGCAGGTACCGTTCAAGATCGCCGCAGGCGAGACGCAGGCGATGTTCGGCGCGGGCGGCGCCTCGACGGAGTTCCGCACGCCGGCTGTTGCAGGCCTGCTGACGGCGATGGCCCGATTCGAGACCGAGGAGGGGGGTGTGGACATCACACCAAACCCGCAGCCCGAACTGGAGCTGAGTGTGGAGGCAGCCGCCCTGCCGGCCATCACGTTCTCGCACACGGGCGGCACGGTGGACGCCGCCGACCAAGTGGAGATGGAGGTCACGCTTGCGGAGCCGTACAGCACGGACATCGTCGGCAACCTCACGCTGCTGTTCGAGACGCGAGCGTTCGCCAACGACCCGTCGATCCAGTGGGCGACGGGTGGCCGCCAAGCCTGGTTCACGATTCCGGCCGGCTCGAGGCTTGCGGTCTACACCGGGCTCTCTTCGACAAACGCCTTCCAGACCGGCACGGTGGCAGGCGAGATCGTGATGCGGGCGCAGTTCTTCGCCGTGCCCGACGGCATCGCGCGGACACGGATTGAGCTGGCCGCAGCATCGGCGGCGGACATCACACCCGACGTAATCCCGGAGATTCGCTTCGGCGTGATGGAGAGCGCCCCCGTGCTCAAGAGCGTAGCCTTGGGCCAGACAGGCCAGGGCGGCTTCAGCCTGCAGGTGACCGGGTACGCCACTTCCCGGATGGTGGACAGCATCAGTTTCTCCTTCACGGGGGCTCAAGGCACGGCGCTCTCCACCAAGGAACTCGTCGCGGACGTGGGCGATTCCATGCGCACTTTCTTCGGCGGAAACCAGTCCGCCGCGACGGGCGGGAACTTCATGGCCACGATCACCTTCTCGATGGACGAGGGCGTGTTTGAGGATCTGGCCAGCGTCAGCGTGACGGCTTCCAATGCGCAAGGCGCCTCAAACACAGTGTCACTGTCGCTGAACAACTAGGCGAGGCGACTGGGACAAGCGGGGCACGGCCGGCGCACGCCCGGCCGCGCCCCATGCGCTGCGTGGCGGTTGGCGGCGGACTGGCTGTGGCGTCGCGCCCGCCCAGAACGCGGTTTGCTCCAAGCCCCACCGGGCACCTCCACTTGGGACATGCGGCCCACATGCTGTACGTCTGGGGCTTGGCCCAGTTGGAGGGCGCGGAAGTCCTGCTGCGCATTGAGGACCACGACCGCCAGCGCAGCCGCCCCGCCTTCGAAGAGTCGATCCTGAGGGACATCGACTGGCTCGGATTCGAGCCCGCGAACGATGTCTGCCCGGGCCGGAGCCCGTTCCGGCAGAGCGACTGCGCCGAGCGCTACGAGCGCGCCCTGTCACGCTTGGCCCGGCGCTGGCACGTCTACCGATGCACCTGCACGCGGAAGCAGCTGGCGAAGGCCGTGCGGCCGCTGCCGACTGGGGAGAGGCCCTACCCCGGAACGTGCAGGCGATTGATGCATCCGGAGGACGTGCCCCATTCGCTGCGCGTGGCGTGGCATCACGGCGCGTCCGCGGAGTGCTTCGAAGACGGCCTGCAAGGCCCCCAGCGGCAGGAACCCCGGCTGCAATGCGGAGACATGGTGGTGCGCGACCGGACGGGCCAGTGGAGCTACCAGTTCGCGGTCACGGTCGACGACCTGAGCCACAGCATTGACTTTGTCGTTCGGGGGCTGGACCTGCTCGAGTCGACCGGCAGGCAGTTGCGCCTCGCTCAAATGCTGGGTCGAGCACGGCCGCCTCGCTACTATCACCACCCGCTGCTAACGGACGAGCGCGGGAAGAAACTGGCCAAGGGGCGCGGGGCCCTTCCGATTCGTTCCCTGCGGGCCGCGGGGTGTGCCGCGGCGGAAGTGCTCGGACGTGCGGCGGCAGGGGGCGGTTTGCTTGCCGAGCCATGGCCGGTCCATGCGTCCGAGGCTGGCGAGCTTGTCGCGCGGGCACTCGCAGAGTGGCGCCGCCAAGGCCCGCCGGGCCCGCAGTGACCGATTCAGCCGGCCTTCCTGAGAGAGCCGGCCACGGAGGGCACTTTGACGAGTTGGCACATTTGCATCAGCCGCTCATAGGCCCGCCAGCCCAGATGCACGGGCAGCGACCCGAGGCTGTCCCCCGCATTCGGCATTGCCTCGCCAATTGGGTCCGCTTGCCTCGCTACTCGGGGCGCGAGGGGCGCTGCGGTAGTGAGAATGAGCCCCTTGTTGTGGTCATGGCGGTGCTTGACGAGTCCCGTGATCGTGTCGATGTGCCACTGCGTCGCCCGGCCTTCGCCCAGGGAGTCGATGAGCAGGACGTCCGCGCGCGCAACGGCTCGCGCCACGCGATGGCCGCCCTGCGCGGTCTGGCGGTCTGAGCTGAGGCGGTCCCCGAGCACCTTGAGAAGGCCGCGATAGTCGAAGTAGAGGCAGCGGATGCCCTTCTTGGCAAGCAGCCTCAGCGCTGCGACGCCCAGGTGCCGGACACGGTCCATGTCTGATCCGTGCAGCAGCAGGCCCCGTTTGGGGCCGAGAGGGAATTCGCGTGCGAATCCCTTGGCCAGGGTGGCGACGCGGTGAAGGTCGTTGTAGCGCTGCAGGTCCCGGTCGTGGCTCGGATACTCCAGATTCTCGAAGGACAGTTCCGCCAGCCTTGGCGGGAGGCCGAGGCGCGCCTCTCGGGCGGCGGAAGCGAGGCTCGACCGGCACTCGCACCGCCGAGCCACCGTGCCGTCTTCGCTACTGATCTGGATCCAGCCGGTGTCCTCGCACCGCTCGCACATCGCCGCAGCCCCCTCCCCGTCCACCCCATCCTATGCAATGCTCGCCAGAATGTCGCCCGCCGCCACTGGATCGCCCGGTCGCACCGCCACAGAGGCCACCGTTCCTCCGGATGCGGCGCGCATCTCATTCTGCATCTTCATCGCTTCGACGACCACTAGACCTTGTCCGCTCTTGACGCTCTGGCCCTCCTTGACAAGGACGGCAACGACCTTGCCCGGCATGGGGGCGCGCACCTGCCCCACGCCCTCAGACCCGGCATTGGCGGCCGCCGCGGGCAGCTGTCGCGGGTCGACTACCGCGATCCGGAATGTCAGCCCCGCGGTGCAAGCTGTCAGCGAGCCGTCGCACGGGGGCGAGACCGAGACAAAGTGCTGCCGTCCGTCTACGATCACCGAGTACAGGCCATCTCCAGCGCGGGCAATGTCGGTTGTCACCTGCCGCCCGTCCGTCGCGCACACACCGGGACCGGTCCTCAGACTGAAGTTCTGGCCATCGACGACCAGCTTGTGATCGCTCACTCGTCCCGACTCCAATCGCCCAGCATGGACCGGCGGCCTACCCTGCCCCAGCGCGAGCCGGCTCTAGCGGGGCGCACCGTCTTCGATCCGGCTTGTTCCTTGGTCCACTTGACACATGCGAGCATCGCCGCCAGGCGTGCCGAGCCCGACGCTTCGGGAAGGCGGGCAAGCGTGCTGGGCAGCTCCCGCTCGAGGAATTCCGTGTCTACATCCCCTGCTTGGAACTGCGCATCCTCCACCAATGCCCGGAACAGGTCGATAGTCGTGGCGATTCCTTCGACGGAGGTCTCCCGGAGCGCGGCCCGAAGCCGCGCGATCGCCTCTTGCCGCGTCCCCGCCCAAGTGCAGAGCTTGGCGATCAGGGGGTCGTACTCGATAGGTACGGTCCAGCCTTCGTTCGCGCCGAGGTCGACCCGCACGCCGGGCCCGTCGGGCATGGACATGCGCCGGATGAAGCCGGGCGACGGCATGAAACCGAGGCGCGGATCCTCGGCGTAGATGCGGCACTCGATCGCGTGTCCCCGGGGCTGCACGTCCTCCTGCGAGAATTCCAGGCGCTTCCCCGCGGCGATGCGGATCTGCTGGCGCACCATGTCGATGCCGGTGACGAGCTCGGTGACGGGATGTTCCACCTGCAGCCGCGTGTTCATCTCGAGGAAGTAGAATCTGTGCTCCTCGTCCATCAGGAACTCGATGGTCCCGGCATTGGCGTAGGAGACCGCGCGGGCTGCGGCGATCGCGGCGTCGTACAGTCGGCCGCGGATCTCTGGGCGCCGCTCCACAAGTGGAGAGGGGCTCTCCTCCAGGACCTTCTGGTGCCGTCGCTGGAGACTGCACTCGCGCTCGCCCAGATGCACGGTGGTGCCGTACTCGTCGGCCAGGATCTGCACTTCGACATGCCGCGGCCGCACAATGGCCCGCTCGACGTAGACTGCCGGGTCTCCGAAGGCCTTGCGGGCCTCCTCGCGCGCCTGCGCCCAAGCCCCTGCAAGCTCGCCGGGCCCGCCGACCAGCCGCATGCCCTTTCCGCCGCCACCGGCCGCCGCCTTGAGCATGACGGGGTAGCCCAATTCGTGCGCGATCGCCGCCGCCTCGGAAGGCCGCGCCGTGGCCGTGAGCGCGCCGGGTACGACCGGCACTCCCGCGGCCGACATGATCTCCCGGGCGCGCGTCTTGATGCCCATTGCCCGGACGGCACTGGCTGGCGGGCCGATGAACTTGATCCCGCGGTCAGCGCAGGCCTCTGCGAACTTGGCATTCTCACTCAGGAAGCCGTAGCCCGGGTGGACGGCGTCCGCGCCGCAGCGCTCCGCCGTGTCGAGGATCCGTTCGATATTGAGGTAGCTCTGCGCGGCCGGCGCCTTCCCAATGCCGTAGGCTTCGTCCGACAGGCGCACGTGCCGGGCCTCGCGGTCCACCTCGGAGAACACGGCCACTGCCGGGATGCCCAGCTCGCGGCAGGCGCGGATGACGCGGACTGCGATCTCGCCGCGGTTGGCGATGAGGATCTTGCGAAACACGGCCTAGGGCGGGGTGCGGTCGCGAGTGCGTCCGCACTTCGGGCGGTTGGTCAGTTCAGGTAGAGGAATGCGTTGAGGTTGAACATCGCAAGCGCGAACTCGCGCAGCGGGCTCTCGGCGAGGAACGCGCGAGCCAGCTCGGCCTCGCTTGCGGTGGGAGGGCGTCCGGCGGTCAGCATGTACGCGTGCCGGATGACCTGCTCGGAATCGTCGCCGGCCTCCCGCTTCAGCCGCTCCGCAAAACGCTCCGCGAGGTCGTTTGAGGTCCTGCCGTTAAGCAGCTCGAGCGCTTGGGGCGCGTGCGTGCTGGACTCGCGGCGGGCACAGCTGGTCAGCAGCGGCGGCTGGTCGAAGACCTCCATGAATGGCAGCCGCAGATTGCGCTTTGCGATCAGGTACACGGACCGCCGCCAGTGCTGGCCCGCGTCGCGGGCAACCCTCCACTGAGTGGGGTCGTAGAGGAGGTCCACGAGCTCGGGCTCGACGGGCAGCATCACACTCCTGCCGCCGTAGTCGAGGTTGAGCGTTCCGGCTGCGGCGAGCATTGCGTCGCGCACTTCTTCGGCGCTGAGACGCCGGCGGGGACCGCGCCACAGCAGGTGGTTGAGCGGATCGCTCTCGGTGGCGACATCCCGCTGCCCCGGGTTCTCCGATGCTTGGCGGTACGTGCTGCTGGTCAGCACCATGCGGTGGACGTGCTTGAGGCTCCACCCTGAGGCGACCAGCTCGTTCGCTAGGAAGTCGAGCAGGTCCGGGTGGGTCGGACGCCCTCCCATGAAGCCGAAGTCATTTGGTGTGCTGACGATGCCGGCTCCAAAGTACGCCTGCCAAACCCTGTTAACCGCGACCCTAGCCGTCAGCGGGTGGTCCGGGCGCGTCAGCCAAGCCGCCAGCTGCGTGCGAGGGTCATCAGTGTCCGGCGGCAGCGTAGGGGCGTCCTCCTCGAGCAGCACTCCTGGGGGGCGCGGGTTGACGGCTTGGCCGGGCTTGGTGTGGTCTCCGCGCTGGAGCAGGTGCACTTGGGTGCGATTCTCAAGGTCGTTGCGCACCGTCGCCAGGGTCGCCGGCGCGGGAGGAAGGCTCGCCTCAAGCTCGTCATGCCGCTCCTGCAGCTTGCGGCGCTCCTCCCCTTCTGCGAGCCGGATCTTGCCGCGCAGGGACTTCATCTCCGAGGCGATCTCCTTGGTCTGGTCCTGCCACTCTTTGATCGTTGCGCTGCCCTCGAAGACCTCGTTCGACTCCCGCGAAGCGCCGAAGTACGCCTGCAGGCGGTAGTAGTCCACCTGCCGGATGGGGTCGAACATGTGGTCGTGGCAGCGGGCGCAGCCGACGGTGAGCCCGAGGAAGGCGGCTCCGACGATGTCCGTGCGCTCCGTGAGCACTTCGTTGCGGCTAGAGGCCACTTCTTGATTGCCCGCGTTTCGGCGGACGGGTCCGAGCCTGTTGAAGCCTGCCGCCGCCAGCATCTCCCGGTCCTGCGGGTACTCACGGGGCTCGCCGGCGCCCTCGTCTCCGCTGAGTTGCTCCCGGACGAATCGGTCAAAGGGCTTGTCGCGGTTGAGGGAGTCGATCACGTAGTCCCGGTAGCGCCACATCCCAGGAAGGTACCGGTCGTACTCAAATCCTTCTGTCTCGGCGAAGCGGACCACGTCCAGCCACAGCTGGGCGGCTCGCTCACCGAACCTTGGGCTGGCGAGCAGCCGGTCGACCAGCCGCTCCCAAGCGCCGGGCGCTGTGTCCGCTAGCGCAGCCTCGAGTTCGGCGGCGGTCGGCGGCAGCCCGGTTGCGTCGAAGTAGGCCCGGCGCACCAGAGTGGCGCGCGGTGCCTCGGAGGCGGGCTGCAGTCCCTCGTCTCGCAGGCGGGCCCAAACGAAGGCATCGACGGGGTTCGCGACCCAGTCGGCGGCGACCGCAGGCGGCTTGACCGGCAGCCGGGCCTGGAAGGACCAGAAGGACCGCTCCGAATCGCTGTACTCTGCAGCGGTCAAGATGCCCGCAAGCGCGAGCATCCACGCCAGTCGCCTCATCCCCGTAGCCATCCCCCGCAGAATGATTGTAGCCAACGAGGACTGGCGGGCGGTCTCAGGAAGCGGGCGAGTCCAGGTTCTTGGCCGAGCCGAGCAGGATCGCCAACCAGCGGGTCTCCGGGTAGTGCTCAAGGGCGAACTTGACGGTGATGGTGAGCGGCGGCGAGAGCAGCATGCCGACCGGTCCCAGCAGGAATCCCCAGAACACCAGGGAGGTGAATGCAACCAGAGGTGACAGGCCCACACTGCGACCCAGAAGGTTCGGCTCGATGATGCTGCCCACGGTCAGGTTGATCGCCAAGTAGCCTGCCGCGGCGACCACGGCGATTCCCGGGCCGTGCTGCATGAGAGCGATCAGCACAGCAGGCACCGCCGCCGCGACGGACCCGATGTTGGGCACGTAGTTGAGGACGAAGGCCAGCAGGCCCCAGAAAATCGCATAGTCGACGCCTAGGATCAGCAGCCACAGGCAGACCGCAACGCCGGTCAGCATGCTGGTCACGGTCTTGATCGCAATGTAGTTCTCGACCGAACGGACAAAGTCTCCCAGCTTGGTCCAGGTCTCCGGCGACTGGCGGAGAAGAACGCGCAGCTTCGCCGTCAGATCAAAGGACTCGAACAGCATGAAGGCAACGGTCAGCGCGACTAGGACGGCTTTAAGGAACACGTTGCCGAACTGCAGCAACGTGTTGGCGGCCATGCTGGCGGCCGTGCTCAGAATCTCGCGCAACTGCAGCTGGTCACGGAGGTTCTGGTAGCCCTCGGTCAGGCCGACGCGGCCTAGGAAGTCCTCGAGCATGACCAGTCCAAGGCTCCAGCGGTCCTGGAGCTGCGTCTGGTAGGTCGGGAACCTTTCCGCGAAGTTGCTCAGCGACGCCGCCGAGAGCGTCGCCACTAAGGTCATGGCACCGACGATGGCGGCGATCGTCATCAGCACGGCGAGCACGCGGGGCACGCGATGGCCGTGCATCCAGTGGACCGGCCGGCTGGCGAGGATCGCGAGGAACAGCGCCAGCGCGAACGGCACGACGATGGGCGCTGCGGCCTTCACGCCCGCCAGCACGATCACCGCTGCGGCGACGCTCGTTAGCGCGGATACGATGCTGGGCCTGCGCTCCTGCGGCATCTCGGCCGATCCTGCCTGAGGCCCGGGCGCGTCGCCGCTGGCCTGTCTCTCAGGATACCGCGAGGGCCCTGGAGCCCGACATCGAGCGTTCCGATAGACTAGCAGGACAGGCCCTGCTGGGGTCGGCACATATGGACCAATCGAGCAAGAGATTCTTCGGACCCTGGATCATAGCGAGCTGTTTCGTCACATTCGGCCTTTCCACCGGATTCCCCTACTACAACATCGCTTTCTTCTTCGACTACTTCCGGGACGGGCACGAATGGACGCAGGTCTTGGTGACCACCGGCGCGCCGATAGCCGTGTTGTTGACGATCTGGATCGGGCCCGTGATCGTCCCGAAGGTGTCCCCGAGGCTGCTGATCCTCATCGGGACATTCCTGACGTTCCTGTCCTTCCAGTGGTTCGGGAGGCTGAGCGGGAACGAATACGAGTACTACGCCGCTTGGTGCCTGTACATGACCGGGTATTTCCTCTCGGGCCCCATCCCGCACCAGATCATCATTTCCAACTGGTATAAGCGCCGACGCGGCATGGCAATGGGGATCACCTACGTCGGGGTGGCGGTGATCGGCGCGCTTTGCAACCGCTTGGCGCCCTTCCTCACGAGCGGTGCGCGGGACCGCAGCCAGGCGCCCGAGTGGCTGCAGTCGCTGTTCGAGAACTTCACGGCCAACACGGGCACCTACACGGATTCGCTGCAGCTGCTGAGCTTCCTGATGGTGGCGGTATGGCCGATCGCCATCTTCGTTATCCGCGACCGCCCGGAAGACAAGGGACAGCTGGCGGACGGCGACGCGTCAGGTGCGGTCGCCGAGGCGCCCGAGGCCGCCGATTCGGGCGGCGAGACGCGGGTGATGAGCTTCCGCGAGCTCTCCGGGCACAGGGCCTTCTGGCTTCTCTTGGTCGGCAGCGCGGCGTCGATCGGATCGATCGCCGCTGTCAACTTCCTGATGAAGTTCGTCTACGAGGAGCAGGGCTTCACGGATCAGCTTGCCCGCGACCAGGTTTGGGCGGACGCCTCGTTCACTTATCTGATGTCCAGCATTCTTGGCCGGCTGATGGCTGGCTGGCTGGCGGACAAGCTGCCGCGGAAGTACGTGATGCTTGTCACGTACGCAGTGGTCGCGCTCGCGATACCGCTGCTCTTCCTTGTCACGCCGGAGCAGCCCGGCATGGTCTATGTCTTCGCGATCGTGTTCGGGTTCGCGATGGGCGCGGACTACATGCTGATCCCCCTGATGGCGGCCGACCTGTTCGGGCTGCGCACGCTTGGAAAGGCTATGTCGGCGATCCTGCCCAGCGACACGATCACGCAGTTCTGGACGCCGCGGCTGATCGCGTCCCTCGCCGGGCGTCTGGCCGGGTATTCTCAAGCGCTCTGGGCGGTCTTCGGGCTGGCCGCGCTGGGGGCGGTGGCGATCGGCCTCTTGCCGCGTAATCGCAAGCCGTGAGGTCTGCAGGTCCCGCCTGAATGGATCGGGTCCGACCGCTGCCACCCGGCTGACGAGCCGCCGGCGCGAGGATTCCGCGCCCTCAGCATCATGCGTTTCTGACGGCCCCCGACCGTCACGCGAGTGTGACGGACCGCGCCGGGACGAAGCCAACTCCCGCCGCGCGACTCTCCAAGAACTTGCCAGACCGAGGCTGGGCAGGCTCCGCCCCGGGTATTTGTGCCGAGGTGATCAGCCCGCTCGGTTCGCCGACTGGATGCGGATCGGCGTCACCGGGACATCGCCGTGGCCGCTCTTAGTAGTTCTCTGGACCTTTGCGATCTCTTCGACGACTTCAGTTCCCTCCACGACCTTGCCGAAGACGCAGTAGCCCCAGCCGTCCCTGGCGTGCTGCTTGTCCAGGAACTGGTTGGTCTTGTGGTTGATGAAGAACTGTGCCGTCGCACTGTGCGGGTCGGGCGTACGCGCCATGGCGATCGAGTATCTGGTGTTGGCCATCGCGCCCGACTCGTTCTTGATCGCCGGACGGGTGCGCTTCTCGGTCATGTCAGGGAGGAAACCGCCGCCTTGGATCATGAATTCGGGGATCACCCGGTGGAAGATCGTGCCGTCATAGAAGCCGTCGTCCACGTATTGCAGGAAGTTTGCAACCGTCTCAGGCGCACGGTCGGGATACAGTTCCAAGACCATGGTGCCCTTGTCGGTGACAATTGCGACTCTGGGCGGCCCGGTCGGCTCTGCCGGCGGCTCAGGTTCCGGCTCCGGCTCAATCGAGGCCTGCGGCTCCGGTTCGGGCTCAGGTTCCGGCTCCACCGCCGGAGGAGCCTCAGCCTCCTCGGGCGGCTCCGGCGGGGCGGACTCTGGCGGCGCCTCGCCTGTCCCGCAGGCTGCCAGGAGCCACGCGGCCAAGCCGACGGAGAGTGCGATTGCGCGCGTGGGGTACATGGTCATTTCCTCCTGTGGGGCGCTCGCCGAGCGGGCGCCAGCATGGCCACAGTGTAGCTCAGCGGGAGGCACGTGGCGGGGCCTGCCCTTGCCCCATAAGTCACGAGCGGGGCTCCTGCTGAGACGCGGCT
>JAPPMC010000198.1 GCA_028819235.1 Bryobacterales bacterium | reverse complement strand
AGCCGCGTCTCAGCAGGAGCCCCGCTCGTGACTTATGGGGCAAGGGCAGGCCGCGTCAGCCAGTGGTCGCAGCAGTCCGGAAACGGCGCAACACCCTCACAGCCCACCTCCAATTCCCCTTTCTGAACCCGCCTGCAGTCTCCGCTCCCAACCAAATCGTGACGCGATAGGGTAAACTAACAAGCTGGCGCAAGCACTAGCTCGTGCAACCGACGTGGCCAAATCCGTTAGGCAAGGCATCGGCACTTGAGGCTAGGCTTTCGGACAGCCCGGCAGGTACCCGAACATGAGATTTCCATCGATCACACAAACATGCATGATTGCGGTGCTGTTGGCAAACATCGCTACGGCCCAATCCGATCAAGACAAATTGCTCACCGAGCTTCAGCTTGACGCGACGCAGGTCGCGCAAGCGGAGCGATTTCGCAACGACCTCGACGATATCGTCAATCCGCTTGCTCTCGAATACCTTCAGAAAGGGTGGCAGCAGCTTCGTGAGCAGCGCGGGGACTCGCCGAACTCGGAGATGGTAGCCATGCTCACCGCCGACCGCGCATCGCTGGCCAGCCGGATTTTCGAGGCGGAGGCCGAGTACCGCAGGAGATTCCGGGGGATGTTGAGCGGAACGCAAATCCTGAAGCTGAACGAGATAGAGCAGGCCGCCCCATTGGCAGCCGCTCTGCGAGGGGCGGTAGCGATGGGTCTCGTCCCCGTCCCGGAAAACGACAGTTTCCTTGTATACCTGAGGCGGGTCCAACCATACGAAGTCTTGGTAAGCCGGGCGGTCGAGCTTCCTCTGGAGACGACGATCGGCCCCCCCACGGGGCCGGCTCCGGCTGAGGATGACTACGAGCGCCTGTCCGATTGGACTGTGGCGAGTGGACGGGTCCGGTTCCTGTTCTTCAGCGCCGGACAGTGCATCACGCTCGGCGGTACCATCAACGGCGTGACTTACGCGGTCCATACCTCGAAATGGCAGCGCCGGGCGAATGCGGACAGTCCATGGACGGACGTTACCGATACGGTCAAGGAGGGAAGCATCTGCTCCTACACGCCCGACTCGCCCGGCGAATACCGTGGCGTGGCCGAAATCTCAATCGGGGGTGTCCGGGGCCGCTACGCCACCGACAATACGTTGACCTATCCATAAGAAACGCCCCGGCACGAAGGCCCGGACGTGGCCATAGGAGGGAGTCAAGAATCGCTCCAGTGTTGTGTCTTGATAGCTCGATTGCGCGCAACGTGTTGGCCACGCCTCTTGCGTTTGTGACGAATACAGGTATTTGATGCTCTCGCCCGGAGACCCGAACCAATGGAGCAATCACGTTTGGACTGTGCTCCTGCCTGTCGGCTCTCCCGTTGGCGTCTGGGGCCTTGCGTCAATGACCGTCCGGGTTCGGGCCGCGGTCTTCATGGCTAGCAACTTCACCGAGACCTTGCAATTCGATGTCGAATGCCAGTGCATATTGTAAGGGCCGCCGATGCTCGACGAGGTCTGGTGTCAGCGACCGCAGCGGGCCTGTGCCTCTTGGGTCTGATTTCCGGCAATCGTCGAATAAGGTGTGTCGCGCTTCTGGCGACGAGGCAGCTGTGGATGGGGTTGAGCGGGAGGCCAGTCGAAGCGAACGCCGAGAGTGCGTCACTGCCTTCAGCTTCGCGCTCGAGCAGCTGGGGCGGACTCTTGGAAGGGAGGGGTCACGCGGAGATTGAGCCCGCCAGCCCCTGCCTACGGTCGATTCGGGCTGCCGCGATCGGCGCGGCCTGGTTCGGATCGCAATTCGGAAGTCTTTCAGCGCCAGTCGTGACGACTCAGATGGCACTGCGCTCGTCAAGACCCGCCAGCAACCCGGGACGTGACCTTGAATCACACCAGCGCAAGTCGGCCCGATTTCGGATTCGCGCTCCGGCCACCACCCGCCCCAGCGCCCGAAACAAAGACAGGCGATATAGACAGCGGAGCCCCGGGCAGGACAGGCGTTACCGTGTCCGATTCGGGTAGCCGCGGGCCTGCGCAACGCCCCGCCAGCCCCTCTAACCGGAGGTTGAGCGACAGCCCAGACACAGCACCTGCCACTTCAGGCAGGACATCTGCCCATTTTGTAGTCATAACTAGGAAGTCTCTGGCATATGTAGATATCCTGAAATGCGGCTGTCACATCTACGCCTCCGCTTGCCACGATTACCGGAAATCAGTGGGTGCCGCTGCCTTGGCTGCCCATGAGATTTCCAGCCACGTGGTGGTCCGAATGATCACCGAGGCTCGTAACGATGCGTTCCACCTGATCGCCCGTGTCCCGATGAGTGCCATTCGTGATTTCGAAGTCCCCGTGTTCGGCCCAGGCTACCTAGACGTTGCGAAAATCGAGCCACATCTGCCTGGACTCACCGAACAGTGGATCGCCCCTTTTGTCGAACTCTACGAGGACGGCTCGCGCGTGCCGGTGCCGAACGTCACCGCAACGGGGATCTCGCTGCCTTCCGACAGATCGTTCTCGTCACTGCACCTCGCGCTGGCCTACCTCGCGGAGCCCAGGCCCGCCAATTCCGAGAACCTAGTCTGGGACCAAGTCAATTTGGACGTTCTCCTCCGATATTCCATCCGTTCGGACCGTTCGGCGTTCGCTCTGAGACCTGCCCTTGGCCACCTAGCCGAGCAGGTGACGACATCCTTGCTTGTCGTCCTGCCCGAAGGGGTCGAGCGCTCTTACCAGATTTCAGGGCACCGCGGTCGCGTGCAGCTCGACCCGAGCTGGCTGCAAGTGGCCGGCCAGTTCGTGCGGCTGGGCTTCTGGCACATTCTGGGCGGTCCCGACCACCTTCTCTTCTTGGTTTGCCTAGTCCTTCCGGTGCGCGGACTCAGGCCGCTCGTGCTGATCGTTTCGGCCTTCACCGCCGCGCACTCGGTGACGTTGATGGCCAGCGCCATGGGATTCGCCCCGTCGTCGTCTTGGTTCCCTCCGCTAGTCGAGTCGCTGATCGCCATATCAATCCTGTTCATGGCGATCGAGAGCGCGGTCGGAGTCGGCCGGCACCGATGGCTGATGGCGCTGGGTTTCGGTCTGGTGCACGGATTCGGATTCGCGTTTGCGCTCTCAGAGTCCCTGCAGTTTGCCGGGTCGCATGTGGTGACCTCCCTGCTCGCCTTCAACGTCGGGGTGGAGCTCGGCCAGTTCGCCGTGCTTTGCGTGCTCGTACCGGCACTTGCCGGAATGTTCCGAATGGTACGCCCGGAGCGCCTCGGAATCGTCGTCATCTCATCCGTCGCAGCACACGAATCGTGGCACTGGATGTTCGCTCGGATCGAGGTCTTGAAGCTCTACCCATCTGCTTCACATATCTTGGCGATCGGAGGGGTAGCTGCAGCAGCTTTCGGGGTGCTCTGGGGCTGGCACCGATACCGATGGAGACGAACCGGGGGCTGGAGCGCTCAGCGACCGCTCCGTTGAACGGTGTGAGGCCCCATCTGGGGCCAAACGGCGTGATGCGTAGTGAACCTCTGCTGGCCGTCTTCTGGTCCTGTTTCTGGAGCGGCTGCACGGAAAACCCAATCGCGTCGCACCTTGGCTGGCATGGGCCAGAAACTTGGTAGCGGGCCTCGGCCTCGCTATCTGGATGTGCGTCAGCACTTCGCCAACACAATCCAGGTTCGGAAGCTCTTACCTGTCGTGCCAGCGCTGGCATCACAGCAGCGCGTGGCTGATCCGCAGGGTTTTGGCACGCTGTCGACGTGACAGATCTTGTTGTAGCGGGTGCGCACAGTAATCGCCTAGTCGAAGCCGCAGACCTGCGACCCGTGCGTGCGCACGACCACGGCGCACTCCGTGAGCGTGTGGCGCAGCGCCGAGTTCCCACCACCCGTCCGGCCGCTGCCAGATCGGTGGCTCTGGGAACGGTCCCCGATGGGACTGGAGCGACTCGATGAGAATCCTCAACGGGGCTCCGCGACGAGCATCCGTGGTGTTACGCCGTCTTGCCCGGTTGAGTCAATTGAGCAACCGCAGAAGAGCTACAGTACCACCGATAGTCCCGGCAGTCTGGATCAACATCGCCCGGTAGATGTCCGCTCGCAAGGAAGCGAGGTCGGCGCGCTGCTGATCCGGTGTGACTTGCTCGCTATGATCAGCAGCCTCGCGTACGGCATCGGTGATCGCGTCGACCTGAGCCGCTGTCGAGTCCGCACTTGCCAGTCGACGGGCAATAGCGTGTGTGTCGAACATCTTCCTGTCTCCCTACTGAGGCCCGATCACCACGTTCTTGCGTTCGAGCGGCGGTAAACGTTCGAGCGGGACGTGACGGGCATTGGGTTGGGGTGGATGGTGCTCA
>JAPPMC010000299.1 GCA_028819235.1 Bryobacterales bacterium | reverse complement strand
TAGGGTCAGGTTTGCCTATGTATAAGGAGCACGAAGGGTTTTGGCGCAAGCACCAACTAGTGTTGGGGACGAAACCGTGCGTGAGGTTACCCCGCCGTGCCTGGCCGGATTTCATGCGCCGAGCTGGTCCGCGAGGTCGAGAAAGTCGCGGGCGTTGATGTCGAAGGCGCTCTCAGGGGATAGGTCGATATCGCGATTGGGGCGCTCGCGGGGCCGCGGTACGAAGGCCGTCCGCAGTCCCGCCCGGGACGCCGCTCGCAGGTCTCCCTTGTGGGCCGCCACCATCATCACCGCCGATGGGGACAGCCCGAGGAGCTCGGCGGCCTTCAGGTAGACCTCACGGTCCGGCTTGTACTGCCTTGCCAGCTCGGACGAGAGAACGGCGTCCCATGGAAGGCCTCCGTGCTTGGCCATATTGACCAGAAGGGCGACGTTCCCGTTGGAGAGCGAAGCTACGATGTAGCGCCGCTTCAGGCGCTGCAGACCCTCCACGGAATCGGGCCAAGGGTCCAAGCGGTGCCAAGCTCGATTCAAGTGGTCGACCTCGGCCTCGCTCAGCCCTTCGATGCCAAACTCTCCAAGCAGCCCGTCGAGGATCATCCGGTGCAGTTCGTCGATCGTGCGCCAGCCAAGCTCGCCCGACCGCACGCGCTGCATTGCCGGCCCATAGCCGTCCCTCCACGCATCCGCGAATGCGGCCCAGTCCACGGTTATCTCCTTTTTTCGCCCCAATTCGGTCGCTTCCCGGATGATGGAAGAGCGCCAGTCCACTACCGTGCCGAACACGTCGAACGCGAGGGCCTTCACGTGCAGGTCTTGGGCCCAAGCCGATGTAGCCATGCTCCAGATCCCGGCGGGAGCGAACAGCAGCGCCCGCCTCGTAACACCCGGAACGCCGCAGCCCACCTCCGACAGTATAGGGCCGACTCGCCGGGCGGAGGCCTTCGCCTGCGCGCCCCGAGCCGCCTGCGGGTCTGCGCAGTGCGTGGACGAATGCTGGCGTCGAGCGACCGCTCGCCTGTGGAAGGATTGCCCGGCAGCCCGTGCGAGCTTCCCAACACGGGCTTGGCAGTAGTCTATTGAACAAGTGGTGCCAATGGCTCCTGTCCGGACGAGCTCCGAAGTCGCGCTTAGCGTGGATTGGGCAGATTGCAGGCAGTCAGGCGCTGGGCCCGTTGCGGAGCTAGGGCGGGGCCGGGCACCTCGGCCTCACAGTGAGCGGCGCCGAGGCTTCGGGCATCTGTGCGTGTGGATGGCCGTGACGCTCGCTTGGGCCTGCACTAATGCCCCGCTGCCACCGCTTCCGGAACCCGTCCTCGACGGATCTGCCGAGGTTGTGCGCGCCCAGCTCAGGGAAGCGTGGACCAAGGCCGATGCAGATCCGACGAACGCGGTCGCCGTCGGTGAGTTCGGAGAGGTGCTGCTTGCTTACGGCCAATTCGACGGGGCAACTCTCTGCTTCCGGCGATGCAGGCAATTGGAGCCGGAATCATTTCGCTGGACTTACCTGCTTGGTGTCGCGGAAGCATCGTTAGGCCGGTCCGACGCGGCGAGCCAGGCGCTGTCCGAGGCGGTCGCCATGCGACCCCGCGACCTCGCGGCGGCCATCCGACTAGCTGACCTGCTGGAGCAGTCGGGCGAGGAGTCTCAGGCTAGGAAAGTTATTGAGAAGATCCTGGAGGCGGACCCTAGCAGTTCAGCAGCCCGTTACCGTCTGGGTCGCCTGCTCGCCGCTCGCGAGGCGGGTCTCGCCATCAGCCACCTCGAGGCAGCGCTCGAAGTCGAGCCGGGATACAGGGAAGCGCTCTACGCGCTGGCTAACGCGTACCGGGCCCAGGGCAGGGAAGATGACGCAAAGGAGCAGCTGCGCCTATATGAGCAGACTGATCCTGCTCCGCGGCGCCACTACGCCGATCCGTTGGTCGACTCTCTGGACTCGATCAGGCGCGGGAGCGCGCAATCGGTCTTCAACGAGGGCCACGCCCTGCAGGAGAGAGGAGAGATCACGGCCGCGAGGGCGGCATACGAGACTGTGCTCGAGATCGACCCTGACTACGTTCAGGCGCACGTGAACCTTGTGTCGGTGTTCGGCCAGATGGGCGACCCCGATCAGGCCCGCCGCCACTACCAGCTGGCGGTCGCATTGGATCCGGGCATTGCCGAAGCGCACTACAACTACGGCGTGTCACTGCACTTCGCCGGGGACTTTGAAGGGGCCGAGAGGGCGTTCCGCAAGGCCCTAGCGATCAACGACCAAAACGCGGATGCCCACGGCAATCTCGCGACGACGCTTGAACAGCTGGGGCGCGGTGCCGAAGCCGAACGCCACTACCGCTTGGCCCTGCAGAACAACCCCTCCCATCCGATGGCCAACTTCCATCTGGGCCGAAGGTTCGCCGAACGAGGGCTGTATCGCCAGGCCGTCCCTTACCTGGAGCGCGCCGTCGCCACTGAGAGCCCCGGCACCGCATTGCACGGCTACTTGCTTGCCATCGTCCACCGCGAGCTAGGGGATTCCGAGCGGGCCTCCGAAGTGGCGCGAGCCGCGCAGCACCACGCGCGCTCCCAGAATCAGGCGCAGCTCGCGCAGAAGATCGCTGCGGAATTCCGCCCGTGACCGGCGCAGTGTGACCGTCGCCGCGGATGTCGCGTCGCGCATCGTGGATCGTGACAGCCTCGCAGACGACCGCTTTCGCTGCGTCACCAAACGAGTCCGCGAGGCGGATATCCTGTAGCTGGTTCTCGCCTCGGCGAACCCTAAGACTTGCAGGCACACGCCATCTGCGATCAGATCTGGCTATAGGAACAACCCGCTGCTGAGTCTTCAATAGAAGGAACTGTGCATGCGCTATCCTGTCATGGGTTCGCTGAACGGCGAGCCCAGTCCAGACAAGAGACTGTCATGGATAAGTTTCTGCAGTCATGCTGAGTCAGGAGCTTCGATCCTAACTCATCAGCTGATTGGCTATGGCAACTGATCACCGTAGGACTGCGCATGAAGTCCTAGGCCTAAATAAGGACGCAACGCAGACTGATATTCGTGCGGCCTATATCCGCTTAGCGAAGAAATATCACCCAGACAAGAACCTTGGAGACAAAGTCTCTGAATGGGTCTTTAGAGAAATTCAAGAGGCTTATGAGTGCCTTCGTGATTCAAACGAAACCTACTCTTCCGGAAACAAATCTGAAGCATCAAACGAGAATAGTAAGAAACGGACACATGACAGGAGTACGAGGCATGCAAACCGTGGAACACGTACGTCTAGGCAAGACTACTACAGGGCAAAGAATCGAAGAAAGGGTAGTCCATCTGGAAGACACTCTCGCCAGAAAAGCAAGAAGGTCCGGAGTGACTGTCGAGAATGTGGTACTTTTGCTAGTGAGCCGACTAGATTTCCACAGGTGTTGCGCCTATATTTTTCCGTTGGCGAGATTCTTGCAGTTGTGTTGACGAGGACGGTTTTCCGCTTACTTCTCATCCTTTCATTTGTTACGTTTATAGTTTTCTCGTTCAGTGATGCGTGGATCACGTTTCTGGAATCAACCAGTCTCTCAGCTGAGGTTTCCACAATTGGAACCATAGTAAAGATCGCAGCAATTACTGCCATACTCTTGATCATTGGATGCTTCCTCAAGGTGCACTACGAAGTTTGGAACAGCATGGCATTGCCCCTTGCTTCATTCACGTTTGTGGTTGCTATAGAGGAACATTCAATTGGACTTGGAGTAGTCGCCGGTTTACTCATAGTTCCATTCTCTGTCTCTGTTCTCAGGACATACTGGACGAAAGGATGTCCTCCTAGATGCGAGAATTGTGATCGTATTCTCTTCGAGAAGTCTCACAACCACAAGCATAAGCATTAGACTCCGTTCAGATCCTTCAGTAATGATGCTATACCTGTGCAATAGAGTATCGTTGAAGTGGCTAATTCATTCAATTACATTGGCGAGTGAGAAGAGTTACGAGTAATCCTGTTTATTGCACATGTGCCACCATTGTGCAACGACGTGAACAGCCGCTGCTTGTGCTTATCGGCCAATTGGCCATTTCTGCTGGCTTCCCAGACGGGTCCTTGAAGTTCTGTTTCTCGATCGTGTCTCGCCCATGATTCTGCGCACCAAGTTCCTAGCTGCTGTGCCAGATCAGGCATCCGAGGACCTGACCGGCTCCTTGACCCTGATTCCTGGCAATCGTCGAACAAAGTGTGTCGCCCTTCTGGCGACGAGGCAGCTGAGGATGGGGTTGAGCGGGGGGCCGGTCGAAGCGAACTTCAACAGTGACCACGTAAACGTTCGAGCGGGACGTGACGGGCATTGGGTTGGGGTGGATGGTGCTCA
>JAPPMC010000249.1 GCA_028819235.1 Bryobacterales bacterium | reverse complement strand
TAGCCGCGTCTCAGCAGGAGCCCCGCTCGTGACTTATGGGGCAAGGGCAGGCCGTGGGAGCGGGATCGCCCGGTTCGTCGATGCGCGTCCAAGTGTCCGTTGCCTCGTCGTGCACTCCAAGGTCGAATCCCCATCCCCCGTCTTCCTGCTGCAGGGCAAGCAGCCGGCGCAGGTCGCGGTCAACTTGTTTCTCGAAGGCGGGCAGCAGTTCGCTGGCTCGCTTCCCAACCTCTGAAGCTGGGTCTAGCCCGGACAGATGCTCGCGCGGCAACAGGTCATGGAAGAACTCGATCCGGTGCCCGAGGTCGTCGCTTACCTTCATCTGGTGATCCCCGGTGGCGAGGATTCTCTCGGCCTTGTCGACGACACCTTCCAGGTACTTGGCGTCGCCGGTGTCGCGCCATGCCCGCTCCAATATCTCTGCGGCGAACTTGAAGACCACGTTCGGGCCGAAGTTTGAGCCCTTACCTGCGGCGTTGATGCCCTCCGGGTCGGCAGTTTCCAGCACATAGTTGGCTGTGCGCCTTTGCTGGTACGAGTGCAAGCGCTTCGGTCGAAACGTGCGCTCGTGCAGGACTACGTTGCGGCCGGCAACGCGGCTGCCGGCGGGGGCATCTCCCAAGTCGTTCGGGGCCAGCGACGTGTTGACGGCGGCGTCCACGAGATGATTGGTCGGTCGCAGACTCTCGTACATCGTGTTGATCAGGCGACGGTGATTCTGGACCGTCCCGTCAGCGCGGTACCCGTGCCGCATGGCGTCCGCGACGCCCCAGACGCCACTCTGTGTGTGGCAGCTCATGCAGTTCTCGCCGAAGAGGCTTGAGCCGTCGCGGACGCGTCGATGGACGGCGATGTTGCGCGGTCGGTGGATTAGCCACGCGTCGATCTCAGCGAGGTGGTAGTAAAGCGACTGGCGCACGGCCTGCTGCGGTGTTTCGAAGGGAGCAGGATCGATCACGCGCACCTCAAGCTCGTATCCGGGCTGGTTGGCCTCCACGCGCAGGAAATAGGTGCCACCCGGCTGCAGGCGGCGGGTCACGAAAGAGCGGAAATTGTCGTCCTGCTGGTGGATGCGCTCATTAACGTCGCGACCGTCGTAGTGACTGTAGACCGGCACTGGGCCGGGGATCACCTCCGTGTTGGGGTGGATGTAAGGGATGATCTCGCTGTTGCCGAAATCCTCCCTCTGGGCGGCTTTGCGGTGTTCGAGTTCTTCGGGCGTTGGCAGTCCGGGCTTGTAGACGCGAATCCTCGCGCTGACAACTGGATCTGCAAGTTGCAGGTTGGCAGTGAGGAGCTTCACCGTGTCGCCGCGGTAGGTAATCCGGTACCAGTCGTCGGGGGACTGCCCCGAGTCGGCGTTGTCGAAGTACTCCAGTTCATCTGCGCCTCCGATGACGCGCAGGACCTGATCGGCACTGCCATCCTCGAAGGGCAGCGGGACGGCCTGCTCCGGGGCGTTGTTGGGTTCAGTCTCGAGGACGATGTCGCCTCTCTCCGTCTCGGCAAGCTCTCCAACCGCGACGCGGAGGCGGGTCTCGCGCACCGGAGGAGTTTGCGTTGGTGGAGCCGCGATCATCTTCGCGACGCCGCTGTCTCGGTGGTAATCTCCCTGCTTGGCCACCCCGTCGGTCACGGTGTGGATGCGCAGCTTATAGCGGCCACTTCTTGGAGCCCGGTACAGCACGTAGACATCAGGGTCCAGTGCATGTAGGACCTTGGCCCAGCCGTTCTCCGGTCCTTGGACGAGGTCTCCCCGCTCCGCAGGCCCAATCGGTGCCTCGGGCGGCGGGCCGCTCCAACTCACGGCGATGCGGGCGTTGTCCGGCAGATCGGAAGGCCTGCTAATGCCCACTTGGACTTGGACTGTCTCGTCCGCCCTGAGGTCCCAGGTCTGGGACCAATCGCCGCTGAAGACGAATACTTCTGCCGATGCTGTGATCTGTGACAAACCCAATACGGCCAACACCAGCCAGAGGGTCCACGATCGGCAGCTCACGTGCGGGAACGACGGGATCGCGTCGATCGCAGGCGGGTGCGGCGATCGGTTCTGGACGGTTCTTGGAAGGGTCATAGGTACGCTGAATCTGGCCGTTGCCGATCGAGGGGATGCACGGAGGTCAGTCTGGGTACTGTCGCGCCTCCAACCTAGGCAGCGGCGGCGGCAACTGTCGACTGGACCGCAATTCTTGGGACATTATAGAAACGCTCCCATGTGGGAGGCGGTGTGGGGACGGCCAAACGTGCAAGAATCCGTCACACTCCGGGTGGCGCGTCAAATTCTCGGCTGGAAGCTACACTCCCCATAATTTCGCTTCTGGCGGTCAGGGCAATTCGGCAGTCAGATCTCGCAGAGCACATTGGTGGAGTTCTGGGAGACCACCGGCACGTTGTTGAAGCGCCGCGGCAAGGCGAGCCCAACCAGTAGCTTGCTCGGCGGCAAGTACGCAGTGTGTGACTAGTGGCGCCGCCCGCCCTTGAGCTAGGCTGACTCTCACGCGCATCAACAACCAAGACAGTCCGAATTCCGTGCAGAATGTGCGCCAATAGCGAAAATGCTCTTAACATAATATTCAAGAATGGACCTTGGCTACGTGCAGCTCAGGCATGCGTTGGACAGATATAATACACGGCGCTGTAGAGTGCCCATAATCAAGGATATCCAACACATGGACGCGCGTTCCGGTCTCCGAACGGAAGCGGGCCATGGGACGCTGAGTAGGTGAGGCTGTAGCGAGAGGATGGAGGGAGGATTCGGATGTACGAACAGAGATTCAGCGGAGTTCTTGTCTCCGCGCTGCTAGCAGTGGGCCTGGCGGGTTGCGATCCACCGGGGACGCCCGTCTACATCTCCCATCCCTTCGTTTCGCCTAAGGGCGACTATCAGACCAACAGGGATCGGTACCACACCTTCCGGATACCCGGAATGGTGGTGGCGGCGGACGGTTCGATATTGCTGTTCGCCGAGGGGCGTCGAGGCGATGGGAGCGACCCACGCCGCGACGACAACGCGCCAATCGACTTGGTCATGCGACGGAGCCTCGACGGAGGTGCGACTTGGGAGGACCTCGTTGTGGTCGAGTCGGGTTTCCGCTCGGATGGTGCGCTGCTCGACTACGCCGACCCGACCCCAGTGTTGGACGCTGTGACAGGCGAGATCTTCCTGCTCTACGGACAATGGCCAGACATCGCCCCGACCACGGTGGCTCACGGCCAAGACCCAGATTCGGCAGACGGCAATCACGTCGTCTGGGTCCGATCAAGCTCCGATCACGGCAAGACGTGGTCCCATAGGCGTCAAGTGGTGTACCCCGACGAGCCGGACGAGACGGCAGATGCCCATTTCTGGCGGCAAGCCGAGCCTGGCCCGGGAAGTGGGGTCCAGCTTCGCTGGCAGGGCCAGGGCCAGGCGGCCAACGGCCGATTGCTCGTCCCCGCTAAGCGGAGCGGATCGCTAACGCCCGACGGGCCGGCCAATGTCCGGCCGTTCGTCTATTACTCGGACGACCACGGCGCGATCTGGAAGGTCGGACGCGTCACGCCCGGTCCGGACGCCAATGAGGACGAAGTGGTCGAACTGGTCGACGGCACCGTGCTACTCGACGCCCGCCAGAACAGTGGCGACTTCCGCCGCCGCCACAGGAGCAGCGACGGCGGCGTCACTTGGGGTCCCGACCGCCCGGACTCGATTCCTCTGACTCCCGTGGACGGATCGATGGTCCGGTACTCTGCGGCTCGGTCGGGGCATGACCGGGATCGGCTCCTGTTTTCCGCCCCGCGCGGATCGAACGGTCTGGAGAGAAGCTCCATCACGGTGTGGACGAGCTACGACGAAGGGATAACATTCGCCAATCCGGTGTCGTTCAGTGAGGGTTTCGCAGCGTATTCCGTCATCCAACGAATGGCAGACGGCACGATCGGATTGGCAGTCGAGACGTCGGGCGAAGCCGGCGAGCGTTACGGGGCCATCAGCTTCTACAGATTCGACTTAGCTCACCTTGAGTCCGGCACCCTGGGCAAGTAGGAACGGGTCGCTTCGGAGAAGCGCGAGAATGCGCCTTCTGATGGGCGAGAAAGCGCATTGTGTCGAGATTCTTGGTAGCAATCGTCGTGGGCGGGGGCCGATCAACCTGACCGCATGCAATCGTGGGCGGCCGCAGCGCGGCAGCCGATGAGCCGTTGCGATGCAATGCTGACTCTGCAGCGGAGAGGCAAGCTCTGCTGCGACTGCGGTTAGCGGAGGCGGGACGAGGTCGAGAACTCTACTGGCAGCCTAGTACCATGTATCTCCTAAATATTCGGATATAGGTTTCTTAGCTTGACGCGAGCGTCGGACGTGGTGAACTGCCAGT
>JAPPMC010000062.1 GCA_028819235.1 Bryobacterales bacterium | reverse complement strand
CGGCGGATCCGCCGCACCAGCCCCCTGCGGTATAGCAGTCTGTGGCGAAG
Organism: Bryobacterales bacterium; assembly: GCA_028819235.1. Lineage (GTDB taxonomy): Bacteria > Acidobacteriota > Terriglobia > Bryobacterales > UBA6623 > VXMF01. Next base: position 4,302 of record JAPPMC010000062.1, on the reverse strand, counting down.
GTGGAAACAAGCATGGATAGCCAAGATGGCGAGGGAGCACCCGGAGCGAGTGTTCACCTCGCTGCACCATCTGATCGACCGGGAATGGATGCGGGAGGCATACCGACGGACGCGGAAGGACGGAGCGGCCGGGATCGACGGCGTGACGGCAGCGGACTACGAACCGGATTTGGAGGCCCGCTTGGCGGACCTGCGGGAACGGATCGTGACCGGGAGCTATCAAGCGCCGCCGGTACGCAGGCACTACATACCGAAGGCGGACGGACGGCAGCGGCCGCTCGGCATACCGACACTGGAGGACAAAGTGGCGCAGCGGGCGATCGTGATGCTGCTGGAGCCGATCTGCGAGGCGGACTTGCTGCCTTGCTCGTACGGCTTTCGGCCGGGGCGGTCGGCGCACGACGCTCTTGGTGAGATATACGAGAGCGTTGGGAAGCAGGGACACAGCTGGGTGATTGATGCGGATGTGGTCGGATATTTGGAGTAGGCTTCATACTGCACCCCTGCTCCGACCGAGGCGACCACAACGGCACAGTGCTGGCCTCCCTTCAAGATGTTGTGCCATCTCAGTTTGTCTCATACAAGATGTTGTGCCACGTCAAGCATCCGACGGCCTGATCGGCTCCTTGACAGCTGGACTTGACTCTTTGCAACTGGCCTCTTCCCGCTCCTGGTCGCCCTCAAACAGGCTCGGCTGGTTGTTGGCCGGCAACCGAATCCGCAGTCCGCGCCTGCGGCCCTTGCAGATTGTGACCGCATCCAGCTTGCCGCGCCGGATCCATTCCAGCACGGTCGGACGGGACACTCCCAAGCGGGCCGTCGCATCGATCATCGGCACGTAACCCGGCGGGGTCTCGGCCACGAAGCGCTCGCGCACCTCGCGCGTCAGGCGGATCTTCCACGGGGCTCCCGGCGTGACCTGCTCTCCGGCCAGGAAACCTTCATTGAGCATGCGGTGGATCGTCGACGGCGCCACTCCCAGCCGCTCGGCAGCCTGCCGCACATTGACGACTTCACCGTCGGGAGCGTGCTCAGGCGGCCGATAGCACGCGATCTTCCAGCTCCTGCGCAAGTTCGCAACGCGCGCTTGGTTGAAGCGCAGTCCCCGTGCCGTGCGGCGGCCTTGGCGGTTGAGGACGCCGGCGATCAGTCCGTCGGGATACAGGGCCGCCAGCTTGCGGACCAGTTCGACCGTGTCTTCACTGGTGCGCAGGACTGCCCGCGGCTTGCGCGGAGGGCGCGGGACGCTCAAGTCCGTGAACTGTCCGCTGCGCCATACCATCCGGATACGGGCCTCGGTGGCCTCGCGCGGTGCCGTCAGCACAACCTCGTCCAGCAGCGTGCGCAGCAGTTCCTTGCGGTCCCTCATGGTCGTGGTCGGGGCTTCCCAAGCCTGGGGCAGGTCCTCGCTCCAGGCCAGAAGTGCCGCTTCCTCCTCAGCGTCCAGTTCCCGCGGCTGCTGACTCTCCGCCAGCTGCAGATCGCTGCTGGCCTCCTCCAGCTGTGCCATGCTCTGCTCCCACTCACGCTCCCGCACACGCGCCACGCGGCGATTCTCGGGGTCCACGGCGTTGTAGGCCCGCTCGGCTCGCGTCTCCTCGTACTGCGCCCGCTCGACCGCCAGCCGCTTCTGCTGCAGCACTGCCTCACGCTCGCCGCCGGCCTGCTGAAGTGCCAGCCGTGCGGCTTCCGCTCCGGAGTCGCGCACCACCTCCAGCACCTTGGCGGCCACGGCCCGGTCAATCTGCAGGCCGCCGATCGAGAGACAGTAGTGCCCGCGGCCGGCCATCTGCCGCGGCCCTTGGCAGTGATAGTTCGGGGAGTTGTTCTTCCCGCGGTAATGGGTGAGCAGGCGACGCCCGCAGTGGCCGCACATGCCCAGTCCCTGCAGCAGGGCCGAGCCCTCTCTCACGCTGCCCCCGGCGGCGTTAGGGACCGGACGGATGTTCGAGTCGATGCGGGCACGGTTGGCCTCGAACGTCTGCCAGTCAATATACCCCTGGTGGTGGTTGGGAATGAGCACGCGCCACTGCGCTTGCGGCAGTTTGCGCACGCGCTTGCGCAGCTGTCCGTGCTTGTCGAGGTAGCACTCCGTGCGCGTTCGGCCATAGACGTAGGCGCCGGCATAGGCCGGATGGGACAGGACCTTGGCGAGCGTGTGGTACGAGGGGGGCAGCCAGCGCAGCTCCCGGTTGTGCTGCCGAGAGGGGAAGGGCAGCTCGTGCTCGAGGAACCACAGCCACACGCGGCGCACCGATCCCAGCACGGCGAAGCGTTCGAAGACGTTGCGCAGGGCGCGGGCGACCTCTTCGTCAGGGTCCAGCAGGATTTCGCCCTCTTGCTCGCCCCACACCAGGCCGACGGGCAACTGCAGGCGCAGTTCGCCTCGGGCAGCCTTGGAACGGATGCCCTCGAGCAGGCGGACCCGCAGCGTGTGCAGCTCCGCTTCGCTGAGAGTTGCCTTGAGCCCCAGCAGGAGGCGGTCATTGAAGTCGGCGGGGTTGTAGAGTCCGTCCGCATCTGCGATGAGGGTGTGGGTGACCGCGCACAGCTCGATCAGCCGGTGCCAGTCGGCGCTGCTGCGGGCCAGGCGGGAGGCCTCCAGGCTGAGGATGATGCCGGCGTGGCCGAGGGCGACCTCGGCTGTGAGGTGCTGGAATCCGTCGCGCAAGTGGGTGGAGGCGCCCGACAGGCCCAAGTCCTGATCGATGACCTCCAGGCGTTCTTCGGGCCAGCCCAGCTCTCGGGCGCGGATCGCAAGGGCGTACTGGCGGCGAGTCGACTCGGTGTTGTTCTCGACCTGCGTGAGGCTCGACTGACGGATGTAGACGAGCGCGAGGCGCTGGCGGTGGGAAGGGCGGATGTCAGCCTCAGTCATGAGGATCCTCCGTTGGGTTTGCTGCGGCGCGGGTCAGGATGCGGGCCAGCACGCTCAGCGCGGCCTGCCGCGTGGCGCGGTCGAACTGCTCCCAGATCGCGTGGCTGGGGGCTGGGGCGTCGGGGAACGGCAGCAGCGGCTGACGGGGGGCCGGTCGAAGTGTCGGCCGGAGGGGCATTGGGATTCTCCTTGGCGGCAGGGAGCCGCTGAAGAAGATCGTCGATGATGGCGCGCGCACGGAGCAAGTCTTGCAACGGGGCGAGCGTCTTGCAGCGAGGTGCGGTGACAGGTTCGGAGCCGGCATCGGTCCAGGCAACCGGAACGAAGCGGCGGGAACCGTCAGGGAAGAGCAGCAGCAGAACGGGCTGCCCTTGGCGGACCATCTGTTGCAGAACGGGCAGAACCTCTCCGCAGAACGGATGGGAAGGCCTGGTGATGGAAACTTCCGTCAAGTCCTGGACGTGGGTAGTGCTTCGCGCACTCCTTCGACAACATCCCGCACTCGCAGCTGCGGGAATTCCTCGACATCAGGATCAAGGATGGCGTCGTGAGACGCATGATCGACAAGTGGCTGAAGGCCGGGGTGCTGGAAGGCGGGACCCTGAGCCGGACGGACACGGGTACGCCACAGGGCGGAGTGATATCCCCTCTGATCGCCAACTACTACTTGCACCATGTGCTGGACAAGTGGTTCACGGAAGTGGTGCAGCCGCGGCTGCGGCAGCGCAGCAGTCTGGTGCGCTATGCCGACGACTTTGTGCTGACCTTTGCAGACGCCGGGGACGGGCAGCGGGTGCTGCGCGTGCTAGGCAAGCGACTGGGCAGGTATGGGCTGCAACTGCATCCCGTCAAGACGAGCTTCGTGGACATGCGACGACCGTGCGGCAAGCGCGGCCGGGCGGCGCACACGACCTTCGACTTTCTGGGCTTCACGCATGTGTGGGCGCGGTCGCGAAGGGGCTGGTGGGTGCTGCGACAGTACACAGCGAGGAAGCGTTACGCGCGCGGCTTGAAGGAGGTGGCTAGGTGGTGCAAGAAGCACCGCCACAAGTCGCTGACGGAGCAGCAGGCACGCTTGGCGAGCGTCATAAGGGGACACTGCAACTACTACGGGCAGACCGGGAACGGCCGGCGGCTGACACGCTTCCGCAGTGAAGTCGTGGGCATCTGGCGCAAATGGCTCTCGCGGCGCAGCCGCACGAGCCGCGTCAGTTGGAAACGCATGAAGGAAATTCTGCGCGAACACCCCCTGCCATCGGCCCGGGTTGTGCATTCGATCTACGCCACCTGAGCGAATCTCCCATCGGAGGAACCGAGTGCGTCAGTCGCGCACGCTCGGGATCTGTGGGAAATGTGGAGCTCCACATTTCGAAGAGGATTTTTTGGTCGGCGGCGCGGCAGACGGCGGCCGGGAGTTAGAGAAG
>JAPPMC010000004.1 GCA_028819235.1 Bryobacterales bacterium | reverse complement strand
CTTCAACACCGTTGGCGACAGTCTTGTACTGTCCACTAAAGCGGGGTAACTCCAGGACTGGTCGGAAATCGACCCGTCGATCTTCGGGACCTTGTTCGAGCGCGGCCTCGACCCGGACAAGCGTTCGCAGCTCGGGGCGCACTACACCGATCGCGACAAGATCATGGCCATAGTCGAGCCGGTGATCGTCCGTCCGCTGCTGGCGGAATGGGCAGTCGAGAAGGAGAAGATCGCCGCGGCTATCGCCAGGGAGGACAAGGTGGCGCCGGTCGGGAGACGCCGCCGGAGTGCACCCGGGAGAATCAGCGCTTCGCAACGTCTGCTCAGCGGGTTCCTCAAGCGTTTACAGGACTTCACGGTGCTGGACCCGGCCTGCGGTTCGGGCAACTTTCTCTATCTGGCGCTGCATGCGCTCAAGGACATTGAGCACCGGGTGAACCTCGAAGCGGAGTCGATGGGGCTCGAGCGTTCCTTTCCAGCGGTCGGTCCTGCGAATGTCAGGGGTATCGAGATCAACGCCTATGCGGCGGAACTCGCCCGCGTGTCGGTCTGGATCGGGGACATTCAGTGGATGCGGCGCAACGGGTTCCGGGAGTCGCGCGATCCGATCCTGAAGCCCTTGGAGACCATCGAGTGCCGCGACGCGATCCTCGGGCCGGACGGAGGCGAACCGGACTGGCCCAACGCCGACGTCGTGATCGGCAATCCGCCGTTCCTCGGCGGTAAGCTGCTGATCGGCGGATTGGGGGAGGATTACGTCTCCGGGATGTTCGCGGCGTGGAAGGGACGTGTACCGCCGGAAGCCGATCTCGTCTGCTACTGGTTAGTGAAGGCGGGCGAGCAAATTGGGGAGGGCAAGGCGAAGCGCGTTGGCTTGGTCGCCACAAATTCGATACGGGGCGGCGCGAACCGCCGAGCCTTGCAGGCCGCGACCGCCGGACACCCTGTCTTCGACGCGTGGTCGGATGAGCCGTGGGTGATCGACGGCGCGGCGGTGCGGGTATCGCTGGTCTGCTTCTCTGGCACGGATGACGAGTACAGGCCCGAGACGCGTCTGGACGGGAAGCCTGCGGACGAAATTCATGCCGACCTCACGGCCAAGCGCGGCGGGGCCGGGATTGACCTGACCGGGGCGAGGCGCGTACCCGCGAACGGCGGGGTTGCCTTCATGGGGGATACCAAGAGCGGGGCTTTTGACGTTTCCGGTGATCTCGCGCGGGAGTGGCTGCGCCTTCCGGCCAATCCGAACGGGCGGCTCAACTCCGATGTTCTAAGGCCTTGGGTAAACGGCATGGACCTGACCCGCCGTCCTGCGGGCAAGTGGATCGTCGATTTCGGCTGGGACATGTCGGAGGCCGAGGCCGCGCTCTATGAAGCACCCTTCGGGCACGTCAAGGAATGCGTCTGGCCGAGCCGACGGCGGAACCGGGCTTCGGCAGTCAGAAAGTTCTGGTGGAGACATGAACGCCCGAGACCCGAGATGTGGAAGACGCTTAACGGGCTCTCGCGCTACATCGTCACGCCGACGGTCGCCAAGCATCGGCTGTTCGACTGGCTGGAAGCGGGCATCTGCCCCGACCACCAGCTCATCGTCATCGCCCGCGACGACGATGTAACGTTCGGCATCCTGCACAGCCGGTTCCACGAGACGTGGTCGCTACGGTTGGGCACGTGGCTCGGCAAGGGCAACGATCCCCGCTACACGCCGACCACCACCTTCGAGACCTTCCCCTTCCCGGACGGCCTCTCGCCGGATGTCTCCGCCGCGGATTATGCGGACGACCCGCGCGCTGTGGCGATCGCCGAGGCGGCGCGGCGGCTGGTCGAGTTACGCGACCGCTGGCTCAACCCGCCCGAATGGGTGGACTGGGTGGACGAGCCGGTGCCAGGTTATCCGAAGCGCCCGGTGGCCCGCGACGAGGCCGCTGCGAAGGAACTGAAGGACCGCACGCTGACTGCACTGTACAATGCACGGCCGCAGTGGCTCGCCGATGCGCACGCGGGGCTTGATGCCGCAGTAGCGAACGCCTACGGGTGGGACGTGGGGATTTCCGAGGATGCGGCGCTTTGTGAATTTCTGAAGCGCAACTTGTCGAGAGGTCCGACGGATCGAACTGGTTAACGGAGTAGCCGTAACGGGCTGCGGAATGCAATCGTTGGTTCGCTCCGTGCGGCTACAGCCGCAAGGGAGACGCGGATCCGCGAGAGACAGATTTGCAATGTCCTTAATGGAAAAGACATCTGCGAAAGGGCAATCCCATGAAGCACCCTGACAGCGAAACCCTGAAGACGCTCAAGGACAAGGCGGAAACGGACCCGATCAAGGCCGTGGACGATCTGCTGGGGCGGGTGCTATCAGGCGCAGGACGGGAGAAGCCCGGCACCCCCAAGGAAGGGGAAGCGTCATGAGGGTGATCGAATATAGTCGAGTCGGCGGAAAGTACAAGTTCCGACTTGACGTATACGGAGCCTACGTACTACCGCCAGACTTGGCGAGGGAGGTGCGGGGGTGGAACGTGCGCACTCCTTTCTACACCATCAAGTCGGGTGCTATCTCAGCTCAGGCGGGATATGCCTGGGATGGGGCGTCTGGCCCCGTTTTCGACACCCACCGCACCCTGCGGGCAACATTGATTCACGACATCCTCTATCAGGCAATGAGGCAGCGTAAGATCAATCCCGCGGATCGCAAGCTGGCTGATCGCACAATGCTGGCGATTTTGAAGGAGGATCGCATGTGGCCTCATCGCCGGGTGTGGTGGTATCTCGCCGTGCGGTTGTTTGGTTGGTTGGCCGTCAGAAAGGAGCGGTAGGTCGGGAGATCGGAGGCCGGCTGCTTGATGAGGGCTTCGGGGGTGAGGGCGGCTTGGGAACCGTTGGTCGAGGCCAGCCCCCTTGTGGCCTACCCGCCATGTCGCTGCAACTCCACCGCGTAGGCAACTGCGGCACACTGGTTGCTTAGGCGCTGGTGCGTCGGAACGTCTATGGTGCTTGCTGCTTCGTGGGCGGCCTTCAAGATGTCACTGGATGCTGCCAGCGCCTGGTTGTCGGTCCATTCCTCCTCCGTTGCAATGCTTTGCCATAGATGGCGAATCGCAAGCTCTCGCTGCTCCAGACTGGTGCATACCACGGTTAATTTGGCCGTGACCGTTGCCGGGTCGATAATCAAGTCCAGAACGACAATTGCCGCGACGAAGGCAACCATGGCTTCGGCCAACATGGGCGACGAGACAAGGCCGATAAGGGAAGCGAGGGCACCAACGCCAGACAGCGCAAGCGCAACGCGAACTACGTTTCTCCAGCGGGCATACCGTGTTCGCAACGCATCGAAGTACCTCGACGCTTGGGCTATCTCCAGGAGGCTATCCCAAACTTGCTCCCTAGCTTGGTTGGAGACCATGCAACCCTTGTACCATATGGAATGGGGCTGTCAATCAGCCGTCAGGCTCTTCCCCTCAGCACCGAGAAGCATAGCGGTGATCCGCTCCAAGGTATGATGTTTGACCGAACCTTCATTGGGCCGGAAGGCGTACTCGTCGACGTAGGGGTCTAGGTGCTTGACCGAGACGTGATGGTAGATCCCTTGAGCCCGCACTTGAAAACGGCCCACACGGCCTCGACGCTGTTGGTGTGTACGTTGCCGTCAACGTACTCGCCCTGGCTGTGGTTCACCGGCTCGTGCTCGTAGCCTTCCTGGCGCATCCCGAGCACCGGAGCCTTGCCAGACGTGCCCACCGCGCCACTCTTGTTGGAACTGTGCTTGTTGCCCTCCTTCCCGCCGACATGGGTTTCGTTGATTTCGACCATGCCGGAGTGGCCTGTATGCCTACCTCGACGACGGGCCAGAACCCACAACTCCCGCTGGTTCCGGCTCTTCGGCGGCCTTTGGGCGTGGGTTGAGGCGGAATATGGGTGAGGCCTTTGAGTTTCTGTCCTTGAACTACGAAGAAAAGGAGAAGGTTTCTCTAGCCCCGCGTGGCTCTCGAACGGCATTGAGTCTCGCGATTCCGCGCCGTCAATCGACACGGATGCGCCGGGTTATGAGTCCCGGCATCGGTGTTGCAACAGTGTTGAATCGACGTGTTTGCGCCGGATCTTCAAGCCTGCCAGCAGCCGCCAGCAGCTCGTTCATAATCAATTTATTCTCCAATAAATCAATAGCTTATGGATTCCCTGTTGGCTCGCCCGTCGGTAGTAGGAAAACACCAATAGAGCAAATCCACGCTCAGGTCCTCCCAGGCTTCGGCGTCGGGCGGGAGCGTGAAGCCGGCGTCACGCAAGAGCGCGTGAGTGACGAGCTGGGAGGCTGTCTGCCACCGTTCCGGGTCCCTCCCGCGCCGGCGGGTGTGGTGCTTCAAGGCGCACGCCATCACCACCCGCGCCATGGCGGTCTCGATCAGG
>JAPPMC010000130.1 GCA_028819235.1 Bryobacterales bacterium | reverse complement strand
TGCTCCAGTTCTACTTGAAGCACCCCCGTTGTGTCAAGTGCGCCGTAGCGCTAGGCCAAGCGCTCAGGACGGCGCCTCACGCACAGGCCGGATGGGTGTTCGCTGCGAATGGCGAAGGCAGCACTGCGCTGCCAGGGAGTAGAGTTCGCGGACTCATCGGGAATGCAGGGGCGCTGCCGCCGGAGATGTTGCGCATTCGGGAGCAGTTGGAGCCGGAAGAGTGTAAGGCTCTGCTGTTACTCCTGCTGACGAGTTCGCCGGGGCACCCGTCGGCGGATCCGCGTCGGGCGCTGCAGTGGTGCCGGCTGCGCAGAGCATCGACCGATTGCGCCGAATTCCAATTCCCAGCTCTTGCCCCGTAGCGACATACGCTCTACCAAGGAGCCGGGCTACGATCACGTGCGATCGGGGCGAATGGGCCATGCTCCTGAGAGTTGAGCGCTAAGATCGACATGCTGCGGCGATGCTGGACGCCTATCCTCCAGCTATCGCCAGCGAGCGTAACGAACCACGAGACACAGTTCCGATGCGGAGCACTTCAAGACTCGGCCGAAGAGAGTTCCTGCGAATGTTGGGTTTGGGTGGGATTTCGGCTGTCGGCCCGATGGTCCCTCTGACGACATCGCCTAGCTTCGCGCAGGACCCGCAACGATACCTGACTGCTGTGGGCAAAGACCCGCGCCTCATCCTCCACGACTCAGTGACCGGGGTAGCCGAAACGCCGCTGCGCTTGCTGCGGGAGCATCGGCTGACCCCAAAGGAGCTGTTGTTCGTCCGGAACAACCAAGTCTTGCCGGGAAGCCTGACGCTCAGCCCGTACCCATCCGACGGCTGGGAACTCGAAGTGACCGGTCTCGTCCGGCCAGCTCGGACAATCAGCTTCCCGGAGCTGGCCCGGCTCAAGCAGACCGAGGTTGTGGCGGTGTTGCAGTGCGCAGGAAACGGGCGAGCCTTCTACGCACGGACGGCCCTGACAAAGGGCACCCAGTGGCAATACGGCGGAATGGGCCAAGTTCGATGGAAGGGAGTCCGCTTGAAGCAGGTGCTGAACTCCTTGAGGATTTTTTTAGAGCCGGGTGCTCAGTTCCTGACGGCCGAGGGTCGCGATTCACCGGCGTCGCCGGGCGCAGACGACTACGAGCAGAGCGTTCCGCTCGCGGACGTGCTGAACTCTGCCCTACTCGCGACGCACATGAACGGTGAGCCGATACCGGCGATTCACGGCGGACCCGTGCGACTCGTGCTGCCCGGGTACTACGGGTCGATGAACGTGAAGTGGCTGAGTCGCCTGCGGTTCGGCAATGAGGCGTCGACGAGCCGGCACCACGCACAGAGGTACCGAACATTCCGGGAACGCATCGAGCCGGGCGCTGCTCCCGAAGTCACCGCCGAAACGACAGTCCCCACGTGGCGGCAGAAGATCAAGAGCATAGTCTGGACACCCCTCGACGGCGAACGCCGATTTCCCGGCCCTATCACGTTCAGCGGCGTGGCGTGGAACGACGGTCGGACGAAGATCGTTGCAGTCGAGCTCTCGATGGACGGCGGAGACACCTGGCGGCGAGTGCCGGTCGACAATCCGCTCAGCCAATTCGGGTGGTACCCGTGGCGCGCGACCTTCTGGAACAGATGGAATCAACACGTCAGGCCCGACGGAACAGTCCGGGAGGTCCGAGTGCGAGCGTTTGACGCCTTGGGCCGATCCCAGCCCGATGACGGTTCGGTGCACTGGAATCCCTCGGGCTACGAATGGTTCGGCGTTGACGGCGTCAATGTACTGATGTTCTAGCCCGGTACGGCTCTCACCGACGAGGCGCAATGCGGAGCCAACGGTATGTGGTGCAGGGATGCACGGGCTGCATCGAAGGCGTAAGCCGATCCTCAGAGGCATTCAACTCGAGTTTTCGGTCGACCCGATTGACATGTCTCGGAGTGATAAAGCCGTGTCCGCCAACCCGATTCGCGTTGGCCACGCTCCGTAGGGCTGCCTGATTCTGGGCGCCCTTCCCGGCGGCGGCGTCTCCGCCGGCAAGGAGGTGGACTGGAAGCACCTGACAATGCCGCCGCAAACTGAACCCCACCGGCGCCACGGCGTGAGCTTGGCTGCCATTCGGGAGCCCAGCCGACTCCCATTCACCGCAGGCGTCACGGCGCTGATAGTCTGAGATTCGCGGATGGATGGTCGAATCCTTTTCGCAGCGGCCCAAGTGCTCATCTGCATCCGCGACGCGCGTCTGATCGCAACGCGCGCCGCACTGGCATGGTGGTGGGTTCCCGTGACCGTCGGTGCAGCCGCGGCTTGTGGCTTCATTGCGGAGAGGCTGTCGTCGGAAGCTGCCCGGGCGATTCTGCAGGACACGCGATTCTGGTGGCCTGCGATCGCGCTGCATGCCGCGTTTGGCCTGTGGTCGGCGGGGCTCGGATGGCGGGGCAGGCGACCGGACTGGATTACCGTGGCGCCCACCCCAATCTCATGCGTGGGGTGGACCGGAGTGTCCCGCGAGGCTCTGATCCGATTCGACGACCTGTCAGGACCAATCGCCGGAGCCGCGGCGGGCCTCGCATGCGTCGGGGTGTCCGCACTCATTGCACGCATCCTGCGCAACCGGGAGACGAACCAGTCTGCTCTTCGATTCTCCGCGCTGACTCACCTGTGCGCGCTGTGCCTGCTGCCTGCATCGACTGTCCTAGACCGGCCCATTCCGGCCCATCGAGTCGACTGGCGGAGTACCGGAATCGTGTTGCCTTCCGTACTGGCCTTGGCGGGCCTATCGTTCGCTTGGCACCGCTTGCGGGAACGCCTGTCTACTCGATCCAATTGACGCTTGCCGGCGGAGTCCGGCTGCACTGGATGCTCTCGGTCATGCCGGCCGATATCGTGGCGCAGGCAGTGTCGGTAGCGGTTCGCTGCGCCTCCTCTTGGGTGGTTCCGGAAGCAGTGGCGCAGTTGGTTCGGCCCTGGAACTCCATGCACACTTCGCAGGTGTACTGTCGGAGGCCGAGAGACGAGTAGACCACAGCAGCCAACACGAGGCCAATGAATATCACTGCGGCCAGAACGGGCTTCGACATCTCCGGCCTATTGTAGGGCCCGCGCACCCGCCGAAGGCAGGCGCCGCCGCCTGCCTCCTAGCTCGGTGTCGACCGAAGGTATCAAGGAGAACCCTGTCGTTGGGGTCGTCTGGTTCGGAGCAGGATAGTCTAAGAGCATGGCTGCCCTACCCGAAGGCGCGCAAGCGCCGGACTTCAGCTTGCTGGATGCCGACGGCGTCCGGTTCAACCTCCAAGAGAGTCTTGAAGACGGTCGCGTCCTCCTGACCTTCTACAAGACCTCGTGCCCAACATGCCAGTACGCCCTGCCGTTCCTGGACCGGTTCGAGGATCTTCTGAACGGGGCGGCCGCTGCCTCGATAACGGTCTCCCAAGACTCGCCGGCCGATGCGGAGCGATTCAGCGTAGAGTTCGGGCACAAGACACGCCAGGTCTTCGACACCGAAGGATCCGGATTCCCCGTCTCGAACGCCTACGGACTGACTAACGTCCCAACGGTGTTCTTGGTGGGCCAGTCTGGCCGTATCGAGCACTCCATGGTGAGCTGGTCCAAATCCGACGTGGAAGCACTCGCCCGAAAGCTCGGCGTGGAGTCGCCCTTTCGGCGAAGCGAGAGCGTGCTGCCCTACAAGCCCGGTTGAGGGTCGCGCAACTAGCTCCGGTCCGGAGCTAACCACACCCGCCCGCAGACAGAGGGCGTCTCATCCCCCTGCCTCGGGGTCCGTGTCAGGCGCTGACGAGTGCGAACCTTGTCCAGGCAGGCCGACCGGATTCTCGTGGACCCTGTCCCGCCTGCCGTGGCCTATCGCCGCGGCGAGCCCGACGGAAGCTTCGCCGAAGCGATCACGGATCGCATCCACCGCTCGAAGTGCGCGCGACCACCTCTCGCGGTCGCTCTGCCCGAAGAGCGATGGCTGAAGGGCGGGGCGTTCCCGAAGGTCGAAAGCCTGGACTCCAAGAAGCCGCACGGGTCGTGAAGGAACGTGGTGACGGGCAACCAATGCACGGGCAGCCCGCAGCAGGGACTTGTCGGTCTGCGTCGGCCGTGCAAGCGTCGCGGACCTTGTGCGGGTGGAGAAGTCCGAATAGCGAATCTTGACCTGCAGCTTGCGCGCCCACAACCGATGCTCGCGCAGTCGCCTAGATACCAACTGCGTAAGCTGGGCGACAGTCGCGCTGATCTTGCGCTGGTCTGTGGTGTCCTCGCGAAAGGTTGTCTCGTGGCTGACGGACTTGGGCATCTCCGACGCCGAGAAGCCCGGGCTGAACCACGCTCCTGCATCGAGCCCTTCAGCCTTGCCCGCCAAGGCTTCGCCGCGCTTGCCCAGACGGCGGCGCAGAAACCCTTCGCCACGCTCCGCTGCATCGCCGATCTTGTGGATTCCCAAACTAGCAAGCTGTTCCTTTGCCACTCGACCGACTCCCGGGATCCTCCCGATCTCCAGCGGAGCCAAAAACGCGGCTTCCGCCCCGGGCCAGACCCTCAAGACCCCGTTGGGCTTGGCAAGCCCGGAACAGATCTTGGCAACCAGCTTTGACGTCCCGATGCCGATCGAGCTGGCAAGCCCGGTCTCCTCCCGGACCGCCTCGTGCAGGTCGTGCGCCGCCTTGAGTGGAGGGCCCAAGAGACGCTTCGTGCCGGTCATTTCGAGATACGCCTCGTCGATCGAGGCCATGGAGACATTCGGCGAGAAGCCTTCAAGCGTGGAACGCACCTTGCGCGAGTACGCCAGGTACTCGCTTGGGCGGCCTTGGAGGAAGACGGCCTGAGGGCACCTCCGGAATGCCTCCCGCAGCGGCATCGCGGAGCGCACGCCGAATCGGCGGGCGACGTACGAGGCCGCCGCCACAACGCCCCTTTCGTTCGGCTTGCCCCCGACCACGACAGGCCGACCCCGCAGCGAGGGGTCCGATAGCTCCTCGACGGACACGAAGAACGCGTCCATGTCGAGATGGAAGATAGTCCGGACTGCGGACCCGGTCAATGCCATGGGCGGCTCACGAATGGATTGTCGGTCACGAAGAAGCGCAGTGCGAGTTCCGTGGCGCGCGTAATGCCGACCCTAGTGGTCGTCGTGGTGTCCGGACGGCCCGGTCCATCGGGCAGGTGCAACGTCAGCGGACCACCAAGGAGGTCGGCACCGTTATGGCGCATGCCTATACCCATTGCCTGAGTCAGGCGGCCCGGGCCGCTGGCGATCAGGCCCGCCGCAATCCCCGGCGGCCGCCTGGCCCGCATCAACGCTATCCCAGCCAACGGCTCAAGGGCTCGAACCAGTACGCATCCCGGCGTGCCTTCTGGCTCTGTCACGACATTCAGGCAGCAGTGCAGACCGTAGACCTTATACACGTACGCGTGCCCGGGCGGGCCGAAGATCACTCGGGTTCGAGGGGTCAGTCCGGCACTGCTGTGGGCCGCTTCGTCTCCATTCCCGAGGTAGGCCTCAACCTCGACGATTCGCCCTGCGACAGTCCCTTCCTCAGTCGTGTGGGCCAAGATCGTACCGAGCAGGTCCAATGCAACGCGCCTGGGATCCCGTGAGTAGAACGACCGGAGCGGTAGGCGGGTGCCACCTCCGCCACTCCCGGTCGGACTGCCAGCCACTGCCTCAGACCACCCCTAGGTGGACAGGCCCAGCCTCCGCAACAGGGCCTCAGGATCCGGATCCCGGCCCATGAATGCCCGGAACAGATCCCGGGGAGGGGCGCTGTCGCCTTTCTCCAAGATGGTCTTCCGGAACTCCCTACCCGTCCGCTCGCTGAAGATGCCCTCACTGGCGAAACGTGTGAACGCATCGGCATCCAGCATCTCGGACCACTTGTACGAGTAGTAGCCTGCGCCGTATCCCACCGGGCTGGCAAACAGGTGGGTGAAGGCGGCCAGCATTGCGTAGTCATCCGGCAGAACCACAGGAGAGTGCTCCTGCAGGACATCCTTGGAATAGCCCATCGCATCGACTCCGGCGCCGGCCTCGAACCGCGTGTGCAGGGCCAGATCGAGGGTCGCGAACCCGATCTGGCGCATCTGGTTGTTTGCGCTGCGAAAGTTCCGGGCCCGCTTCATTCGCACGTACAGCGGCTCGGGAATCCTCTCCCCTGTCTGGTAGTGCCTAGCGAATTGATCAAGGGCTTCGCGCTCCCAGCACCAGTTCTCCATGATCTGGGACGGCAATTCGACCCAGTCCCAAGCTACGTTCGTGCCAGCTAGGCTGCGCACCTCGACCCGGCTGAGCACGTGGTGCAGCAGGTGTCCGAACTCGTGAAAGATCGTCTCAACCTCGCGATGCGTCAGCAGCGCCGGATTTTCGCCTGCGGGCGGCGTGAGATTGCCGCAGTTCAGGGCCAGGTGGGGGGTGAACCCGCCATTGTGCGGGACTCCCGTGATGAGCGAGTCCATCCATGCCCCGCCTCGCTTGTTCTCCCTAGGGAAGTAGTCCGCGTAGAAGCTGCCGAGGTGTGTGCCATCGCCGTCGAGGACGTCGTACGTGTCAACCCGCTCGTCCCAGACCGGCATGCCATCGCGACGCTTGACGGTAATGCCGAAGAGGCGCTGGACGATGGTGAAGAGCCCCCTCAGCACGCCCTCGTACGGGAAGTACGGGCGAAGGTCCTCCTCGTCGAAGTCGTAGCGCTCTCGACGGAGCTTCTCGGCTAGGTACATCACGTCCCAGGGCGCAACCTCGCCCTCGGCATAGTCGCGGAGCTCCTCGTTCTCCTTCTCGAAGACGAGCCGTGTCCGGTCCCGCAGGCCGTCCACGAACTGCCAAGCCCTGGCCGATGACCGCGCCATTCGGTCCTCTAGTACAAGATCGGCAAAGTTCTCGTAGCCGAGCAGCCGTGCCTTGCGAGCCCGGAGGGACAGGATCCTCTCGATGTTCCCAGAGTTGTCCAGCTCGCCGCCCGCAGCGCGGCTGGAGTATGCGCGGAACAGAGTTTCGCGCATACTCCGGTCATCCAGATAAGTCATCGCGGCGAGATAGCTGGGAGCCTGCAGCGTGAACCGCCACCCGTCCGCCCCCTTCGCCCGCGCACTCTCGCGGGCCGCACCAACGGCTGACGGTGGCAGCCCGGCCAGCTGCCGCTCGTCCTGAATCCTCAGATCGAACGCATTCGTCGCGTCCAGAACATTCTCGGAAAAGTTTGTAGTCAGCTTGGCCAGCTCTACGTTAATCTCGAGCAACTCCGCTTTGCCCGAATCGTCCAGCTCGGCCCCGCTCCGGCGGAACCGGTCGAGGGTCTTCTGCAAGAAGCGATGTTTGGTCGGCGAGAGCTTTGCGGAGCCGGAGTGAGCCTCAAGCCGTCTTAGGCACCGCCAGACGCCACCATTCAACGGAATGCGGGAGGTGAACTCGCTGACCCGTGGCCGCACGAGGTTGTACGCCTGTCGGAGATCTGGGTGCGTCGCCACGCTCTCGAGGTGGCCCACCACCCCCATCGCATAGCCCAGCGGCACGCCGAGATCTTCCAGTTCCCCGAGTGTCGTCTCGTACGTGACCGGCGCATCGCCCTCCGCCAGCGCATCAACCCTACCCTGCGCGTCCGAGAGGAGCATGTCGATTCCTGTCTCGACATGGTCGGCACGGATCTCGTCGAAAGGCACCTCGAATCGCACTTCCGTCAATGGGTTTGGCACGGTTGTCCACCCAGCGTAGCAGCGGGCACCCAGGGCAATATCCGGGACGTGAATTGGGGCAGACTAGATGCATGACCTCCCTTCCGTTCACCAAGGTCCAGGCGGCCGGGAACGACTTCCTGCTTGTAGAGCGCGCGGACCTGGACCGGATTGGCCTGTTGGCGGCGGACATCCCTCAGCTCGCCACAGATGCTTGCGACCGGCGGTTCGGAGTGGGGGCGGACGGGCTCGAAGTACTCGGTCCGGCCGCCGGCGAAGCGGCCTTGATCTCGGCGCACCTCTTCAACAGCGATGGCAGCGAAGCGGAGATCTCCGGCAATGGCACTCGCTGCGTGGCCGCATGGCTAACCGCATATCGGAAGGCGCCGAGGCATGTGCGCGTTGAGACAGGGGCTGGGACGCGCGATCTTGAGCTGATCTGCGGGGACCATCCTAGTTACGCCTTGAGGATGACGACAGCGGAGGGAGAGTACACGCTGGTCAGGGCGGCCATCCGCCTGATGGCCGGCGGTGCGGAGCACACCGCCACGCTTGTCGACGTCGGCAATCCGCAATGCGTCTGCAGAGTCGACTCCTTCGATCTCGACTGGCGGCGCGTCGGTTCCGACATCGAGCAACATCCCGACCTGCCCTCTTCCACCAACGTCTCGTTCGTGCGAATCGTTGGAGAGGGCACTCGTGATGCCAGTCTCGAGGTCCGGTTCTGGGAGCGGGGAGCCGGCCCGACCCTCAGCTCGGGAACGGGCTCCCTTGGGGCGGCCGTCGCGGCGCGCCACCATGGCTGGATCGCCGACCGGGCGCGCATAGTAACCCAGGGCGGGGAAATGACGGTCGACTGGCTGGAGGGCCTACGTCTGACCGGGAACGCGACGATCGTCTGCCAGGGCAAGTACTCTGTCGAGTCGGGGCCATCCCGCCAAAGCGGCCGGACGCGCCCGCGTCTGCAAAGCTAGACAGCATGAGGATACTGATCGCACTCGCGCTGCCGTTCGCCGCGCTCTGCCAGCCTGAAGGCGGGACACTCTCCCGGGGACTGGCGTCCGAGTCATTTTCGTGCGGGAACCTCGTCCAGAGCTGCAGCGGGCCCGCAAGGCGGTTCATCGAGGCCAAGTGCGGATACGTCGAGGGTGCAGACGGCAGCCGGATCCAAGTGCCCGCCATCCCAGCCGAAGGCCCCGACCCGGCCGACCTATTCAACGACTGCTCGGGACCAGGGCACAACCCAGCGCCGCTGGACGGCCTGGAGCCCGTCGAACTAGACCCGGACGGGACTGAGATCACAGGCCACGTGTTCGCCGACAACTACTTCGAACTCTATGTGAACGGCAAGATTGTCGCGCGAGATCCGATCGGCTTCGTCCCGTTCAATTCCAGCGTCGTTCGGTTCAAGGCCGGAGGTCCCGCAACCTATGCCGTCAAGCTGGTGGATTGGGGCACGCACCTGGGAGTCGGCATGGAGTACGACCGCTGGAACGTCGGGGACGGCGGCTTCATCGCGGCGTTCAGCGACGGCACGGTGACAGGGGCCGACTGGAAGTGCAAGCCCTTCTACATCAGCCCCCTGGACGACGCCACTTGCGTGAGGCCGGGCCCTGACAGCTCGGCGTGCCCGGAAAGGCCGGCCTGCGTCGAGCGAGACCCAGCTGACTGCTCGGCACTGCACTTTCCGGTCCCCGACGACTGGGCCGAGCCGGGCTTCGACGATTCCGACTGGTTGCCCGCTTCGACCTATCCCGCCAGCGCCGTGACCAACCAGCGCGCGTACAGGGGCTATGCAGAGAAGTTCGGCGATGCGAGCTTCATCTGGTCCCGAAACCTAGACCAGGACAATCTAGTGCTCTGCCGTGGCCGGGCCGCTGCCTCGCCCTGAGTCGGCGACGCGGTTCCAAGGCCCCACTCATTCCTCTTGGAGCACCGCCTGGCCACCGCGCAGGCGGAGTGCCCGCCCACCGTTGAGGATTGCGACGACGTCATCGCCGATCACGTCTACCGCCCGCTCGTCCAAGATCTTCGCCTCTTGCAGCGCACCGACGTCCGGGATCGGCCTGCGCAGCAATTCGACCATCCGGTCCGGCTCCACGACCAGCCGCAACGGTAGGTCGTTGGACGCTGCCAGCACCCCGAGAAAGCACCGCAGGACGACCAAGGCGGCTGATTCCACCTGTGTGACGTGCGGTTTGCGGTCGGCGACCTTATAGTCGTCGGCGTTCGCCCGAATCCCTTGCCGGATTGCGAACAGAAGGCTCTTGAGGCCGGCCTCGTTCTTGATTGCTCCCACTCCGCGGAAGTCCCCGAGCGCTTCGGCACTCGTCGGGCGGGCGGCGGCGAGACGGACGAGGACCTTGTCGTCGGCAATCCACTTGCGGGGCACGTCCGATTTCTGCGCGCGTTGCTCCCGCCACGCAACCAGTTCTCGCAGAACGCCGAAGGTGGCCTTGTCCAAGCGCCGGCTGTCAGCCAACTTGCGGGAGACTGCGTCCGGATCGAACTGGGCCTTGGCCTGCAGGGCCGCCCTAGCGGACAGTTCCAGCGCCCAGTCAGTCCTGCCCAAGCTTCGCAGCCTCTTGCGGAGGACGTCCGCTGCAGCAGGCAGGAATGCGACGTCTTCCAAGGCGTACTTCAGCATATGGGCGGGTATGGGCCGCTTAAGCCAGTTGGTGCGGGTGTATCCCTTCTTGATGCGAATGCGTAGCAGCTTTCGCAGCAGAGTGGAAAGGCCCAGCTGCTCGCCCATGCCCAGCAGTGCCGCGGCCGCCGCGGTGTCCAAGACGGGCTTGGCAACGACGCCGTATGTGCGGTGCAGGCAGATCTGGTCCTGATCGACCGCATGGGCAACCTTGAGAGTATCGGGAGAGACGAGGATGTCCAGCAAGGGACGCATTGAGCGAGCCGAGAGTCGCAGCGGGTCGACGGCCCACGCCCGAGACGTGTCGGCCACCTGGATCAGGGCCAAAGTGGGCGAGTAGCTCCGCTCCCACATGAACTCGGTGTCAAAGGCTATGACGCGCTGGCCTGCTAGGCTCCGCGCCACTTCACGGACCCCTTGGCGGTTCTCGACTATGCGGGGGTCGCCGACCGCTGGCTTTACTCGGCTCCGCCGCAATGCACTCTAGGACCTGCGTGGAATCACAGGTCTCGATCCAGCGTAGCACCGTACTCCCTAGGGACCACGTCAGGTCGGGATTGTTCGGCCAGCCACGAGTCAACATCGCCCCGTGACGGGCACGACGACTGGGCCCCTGGGCGGGTCACGCTGATGGCCGCTGCAACCGCGGCGAATCGTGCCGCCTCGACCAAGTCCAATCCATCCGACAGACCCGCCGCCAAGGCGCCATTGAAGGTGTCCCCGGCCGCCGTAGTGTCGAGCGCTTTGACCGGCATCGAAGGCACGTGCTGCGAGCGATTGCCCGTGGCAACCCAAGCGCCGTCCTCGCCCAAGGTGAGGACGGCGGCGGGCGGCCCGAGTGCCAGCAGGCCTCGAAGCGTCCTGCCCGGGTCGCCGTGTCTTCTGCCCAGCAGGATTGCCGCCTCCGAGGCGTTCGGCGTTTGGATGTCCACGGTGCGCCAGAGCCTCTCGGGAAGGCGTCTTTGAGCCGGCGCAGGGTCCAAGACGGTGGTGGCCCCCCGAATCTTTGCAGTCCGGAGAGCCTCGCATACGGCTTCGAGCGGCGACTCCAGCTGGCACAGCACGATGTCACCGGGGCAGACGGCGGAAAGGCCGGCGCGGACCGCGGCAGGAGTCAGCACTGCGTTCGCCCCGGGCGAAACTACGATGGCGTTGTCCCCGCCGGGAAGGACTTGGATCAGGGCGACACCGGTGGGCCGACGGGCCCGCTCGACCGCGACAGTGTCCACACCGGCCGCCCGGAGGCTACCCAGCAACAAGTCTCCCAGACGGTCGGGACCCACCCGGCCAACCATCAGGACCCTTGCCCCAAGGCGTGCGGCGGCCACCGCCTGATTGGCCCCCTTTCCCCCGGGGAACAGGGCCAGATCTCGCCCCATGAGCGTTTCTCCCGGTCTGGGAAGCCTCGGCACGGGGATGACGTGGTCCGCATTCAGGCTGCCAACTACGAATACGGAAGGCATCCTGGGATGCTCTCAATCGTTCGCCCCACCGGCGCGCGTCCGGACAGCCAAGCGCCCTTGGGCCCTCTGCGCAAGCCAGTCGCGAGAAGTTCCGAATCCGCTCATCACCGCCGCGCCAACCGCGACGTTCCAGAGCACCACCAGCACGGACCATCCCACCACCGGTACGGCTTGAAGGCACGCCAATGCCAGACTGGCTATCAGCGTCGCCGGAAGAGGCCGGAGCCTGCCGAGAAGGTTCCGCCCTATGCCAAAGGCGAGGCCGGAATACCCGGTCACCGACGCCGTGGCGTGTGCGGCCACGACCGGGATCGAGATCGGGAGCAACGCCGCCAACGCCAAGCCTACAACCGCCAGCGCGAAGCAGGTGCCGAGTCCGATGAGGAAACAGATGATTGGGCTCTCGGTGGACGCTTCGGCGACGACCCCCAACCGCGCCGGCCCGAGTACCAAGTAGCACAGGCCAGTCAGGACCAACAGGCAGGCAGCAACCGCCAGCGCCACAACCAGCACACCCCCGAGAAGGCCCGACATCAGTAGTTGGGCTGCCTGGCGGGCATTGACGGCCTTTACAGTCCCCTGGACGGACTCGGGGGCGAGGCCGGCGTGCTGGCCGATCACACTCCAAGCATTGCCACCGACTTCGACGTCCGGGCTGGCCACGTCCAAGTCTCCCAAGACGCTGATCAGGTCTCCGCCCACGCTGGCCGACACTCGGAGCAGGCCACCGACAAGATAGGCATTCCCGCCGATTGGGCCAGCGGACTCCAAGATGCCCCCGATCACGATCGAGTCGCCGTGGATCGAACCGCGGTTGTCCAGACGGCCGAACAGCACGTATGCATTCCCGGCGACCACGCCCTCGACTCGGACCGAGCAGGCGATGCAGGCAACCTGCCTAACGGTCTCCTGATCACCGACCACGATGGAGCGAAAGAAACCCGCTCGAGGCTCCTCGGCTTGGAGCAGCGGCGTGGCCAGTACGCCCAGCAGAAAGATCAATCCCGACAGGCCACTGGCCGTCTGGGTGCGTGCGCGAGGCATGTTAGTGCCTAGGCAGCAGCATTGCCGAGCCCAGCGGAGCAGAGCATTCAGCCGGCATCCCTCAAGACGCCTGCTGCATCGCGGCGATCGCCAGAATCAGCCGCCGGAGCCCCAAGTCGCGACCGGCAGGGTTGTACCACTCGTGCGGCGAGTGAGCGTCGCCGCCCTCTCCGCCCGCACCCACGGCGACTGCGGGAATCCCAGCTGCCAGCGGGATGTTGGCATCGGTCGAGGCAGACTCCGGGCTC
Source organism: Bryobacterales bacterium (assembly GCA_028819235.1). GTDB lineage: Bacteria > Acidobacteriota > Terriglobia > Bryobacterales > UBA6623 > VXMF01. Next base: position 30,973 of record JAPPMC010000130.1, on the reverse strand, counting down.
GAACGTATCCTCAGGTGGCGGTCGACCGCCCGGACGCACTCGGCGACGGGGTTAGCCTCCAGCGGCGGTGCTGCCGGACGGTTTCCGATCTCCTCCAGGCAATGCCGAACCAAGGGCTCGGTGGACACCCGGTTCTCGGCGGCAACGGCTGCAGCCACTGCGTTCTTGACAATGCGTTCCCCGGTCGCCAGGCCGGCCGGGTCGGCGGAGCGGATGTCGATCTTTGCGCTGGCACGGCACGGGATCGCGTTCACGCTCGACCCGCCGTCGATCACGCCCACGGACAGGGTCACCTTTGGGCGCCAAGGCAGCCTTGCCGTACTCATCCGGGCAACCGCCTGGGCCACAGCGTGAATCGGGTTCGCACGTCCGAAGTCATTCCAGCTGTGGCCGCCGGACCCGTCGATTACCAGCTCGTAGCGACGGCTGCCGATCGCCGATACCGTGATGTGGCCCAGCGACGAGCCGTCCACCACGAGGTACGAGTCTGTGCGGTCTTTGTAGGCCGATTCGGACACCAAATGGCGGATGCCCCTGAGATCGCCCTCGCCCTCCTCTCCAACATTTGCGACCAGCAATAAGTTGCGGGCCGGGTTTCGGGCCAGCGGGCCGGTGACGAATCGGGCGATTGCGATCAATGCCGCCAAGCCGGCTCCGTTGTCTGTGACACCCGGCCCTTCCAGCTTTCCGAACGGGCCCACCCGGATCTGTTCGGGCCCGCTCGGTGCCAAGGCCGTATCCATGTGGGCCGTCACCGCGAGATACGGCAGGTCCTGAGAACTGACTATGGGCACGACAACATTTCCCACGGCATCAATCTCGGGTTCGTGGCCGAGACCCTGGAAGACCTCGGCCAAGAACCTGGCACGCGCCCGCTCCCTGAACGTCGGCGCCGGAACACGGCACACCGACAAGTGCTGAGCGTCAATCCACCCGCTGTGCTCGATGACCTGTCTCATTGCCCACCGCACCTCGCCCTGAGACCGGGCTTGGTCGATCGCCGCACCCCAGATCCACTCTGGCGTCCGGGCGTGCGCAGGCGGGCGTCGAACCACTGATCGGAGTTTAGCAACGGTCACGGGTCAAGCCCCGTGCTAATTTGCTATTAGAATCTTCACTCTCGCGGCGCTTCCTCAGCCGCGGCCCGGCGGCCTCTCTGCATGGCGAGGCCGTGCCGGGCCGTCAAGTGTTGTTCGGACTTGCCGCGGTCCCGCCGTTCCGGTGGCGGTCAACTTCACCACCCGGCGGACTTCCGAATGGCTTCCCGGCCGACGAGCCGGGACCTGCTGCTCGGGGCGGGACGCGGGAGCGGCGCGACCGCAGCGTCCGAACGATCCGCGGGCGCTGGAACGCAGCAGTCTAGGGCAAGCGGCAAACCAGATGGCGAGAGACATTGACGTAGTTGGCGTTGGACTGAACGCCACCGACACACTGCTGGTCGTGCCGCAGTTCCCCGCGTACGGCGGCAAGGCTCCGTTCGTCCGTGAGATCCGCTCGCCGGGGGGCCAAGTTGCCAGCGCAATGGTCACGTGCGCCAAGCTGGGCCTCAGGACAAGGTACATCGGCAGCGTTGGGGACGATGAGGGCGGGGAGATTCTTCTGCAGAGCCTAGCTAACGCGGGAATCGACATCACGAACGTCCAGAAGCGAGACGGTTGCCCGAACCAGTCCGCATACATCGTCATCGACCAGACGACGGGCGAGCGCACGATTCTGTGGAGCCGTCCCGATTGCCTGCGCATCGTGCCGGAACAGATCACGCCGGACCAGATCACTTCTGCCCGCCTGCTGCACATCGACGGACACGACACGGCGGCGGTAGAGCACGCAGCCCGGATCGCCCATAGCAACGGCATTCCCGTTACGGTCGATGTGGACACGATCTACCACGGCTTCGACCAGGTCCTCCCATACGTTGACTACCTGATCGCCAGCACGAACTTCCCTGTGGAGTGGACAAGCCAGCGAGATCCGTTCTTGGCCTTGGAGCTGATCCAGAGCGAGTATGGCATGAGGGTTGCCGCTATGACACTGGGCCCGCACGGCGCCCTGGCGCTCGTCGACGGCTCATTTCACTACTCGCCCGCGTTCGTCGTGAACTGCCAGGACACGACAGGGGCGGGCGATGTGTTCCATGGCGCGTTCTGCTACGCAGTGGTCAACGGATACTGCATCGAGCGAGCGCTGGAGTTCTCCAATGCTATGGCTGCGCTGAACTGCAAGGAGATTGGAGCCCAAGGCGGTATCGGCACGGTCGCCGCGGCTCGGGAGCTGATTGGCAAGGCCGAGCGGCGCTCGAATCCAGAGTTTGCAGACCGAGCCCTGCCCGGACATCGGTAACGGTCGTGATCCCCCTGCGCGACTCGGCCGAGCGACGAGGGATCCCCTTCTTCGCATGGTCGCTAGTGATCGGGAATGTGGTCGTCTTCGTCCACCAGCACTTCTTACTGGACGCACGGAGCGAGCAGGTCGCTTTCGTGGCATCCTTTGCGGCCGTGCCCGCGGAGATCACCGCCGCCTTGACGGGCCAAGGCCCGTTTGTCGAGGGACTGCTCCCGGTGGTCACGTCAATGTTCTTGCATGCCGGATTCTTCCACCTCATTGGAAACATGTGGTTCCTGTGGATCTTCGGGGACAACGTTGAGGGCGCGCTTGGGCACTTCAGGTTCTTGCTCTTCTATCTGGGCACCGGGGTGTTAGCCACCACCGTGCACTTCCTCATCGAACCTGGGTCTCAGATACCGCTGGTGGGGGCAAGCGGCGCGATTGCGGGCGTGATGGGAGCCTACCTTGTGCAGTTCCCCACCTCCCGCGTCACCGTGCTGCTCCCTCTGGTGATCATTTGGACGACTGTGCAGCTGCCGGCATTCGTGATGCTGCTCTACTGGCTCACAATCCAATTCGTCAACGGGATGGCCGGGGCCAGCGGCGGCGGAGGGGTCGCATGGTGGGCCCACGTGGGGGGATTCGTGGCAGGGGCGGCACTGGGGAGGCTGCTGGACAGGCGCCACCGGAGTGGAGGGCTAGCGGCACGAGCCCGCTGGCGCAGATACTGAAGGCCAAGAGCACCGTGAACGTCGTCGCTTGCAGCCCGGGATGGGTTTCGTGGATCGCTTGACCCTGTACTCGCGCCAAGGCTGCCACCTGTGCGACGATGCCCGCCGGGAACTTGAGCGGTTCCTGCCGGCAAAACGGATCGTCGAAGTGGACGTTGACGGGAGCGCTGAGCTGAGGCGGCGCTACGGCTTCGACATTCCCGTGGCAGTGTGGCGCGGCCAGACGCTGTTCCGCCACCGCTTCGACCCGGACTGCATAGGGATGCTGAGGGACGACTGACCAACCATGGCACCAGCAAACGCATCGAACGAGTACGCCGTCGAACTGGCAACCTCCAACATCCGGTTCGGACCAGGCGTGACCCGCGAGCTGGGTGCGGATCTCGCCGATCGCGGCATCCGCAAGGTGATGTTTGTCACCGACCCGTACGTGCTGGACCTACCCCCTGTGCAGACCGCGATCGCCTCACTGGACGCTGAGGACATTCGGGCGTCCGTCTTCGCGGACGTCTCCGTTGAGCCGACAGACGCGTCCTTCCGGGCTGCCATCGAAGCAGCCATCGACCTCGAACCGGACGCCGTAGTGGCGGTCGGCGGGGGGTCCACGATCGACACTGCAAAGGCGGCCAACCTCTACTCCACGTATCCGGCGGACTTCCTCACGTACGTTAATCCGCCGATCGGCCAAGGCCGGCCTATTCCCGGACCGCTGAAGCCCCTGTTCGCCGTCCCTACTACGGCCGGGACCGGGAGCGAAACGACGGGCGTGGCCATCTTCGACCTGGTCGAGATGCATGCCAAGACCGGAATCGCGGACCGGAACCTGAAACCGACGCTCGGACTGCTGGATCCCGAGAACACCCGCACCTTGCCCCCCGCAGTTGCCGCTTCCACGGGGCTGGATGTGCTCTCGCACGCGATAGAGTCCTATACGGCCAAGGACTTTCGCACCCGCCTCGCCCCGCGCCGCCCCAAGTTCCGCCCGGCCTACCAAGGGGCCAATCCGATCAGCGACCTTTGGGCCTTGGAAGCGCTGCGCATGGTTCGAACGTACCTCCCCAGGGCCGTATCCGATCCCTCTGATGACGAAGCTCGCGGCATGATGCTGCTGGCAGCCGCCTACGCCGGGATCGGCTTCGGGAATGCAGGCGTACACCTGCCGCACGGGATGTCATACCCGGTCTCGGGAATGGTCCGCGGTTTTCGGATGGACGGCTATCCGACGTCACACGCAATGGTCCCTCACGGGGTTTCAGTGATCCTCAACGCTCCAGCGGTGTTTCGGTTCACCGCCTGTGCCAGTCCTCGGCGCCACCTGGAGGCCGCGGCCGCCATCGGCGCGGACGTGTCTGGGGTCGGCGACGGCGATGCGGGCGACGCCCTGGCCGCCGCCATCGTGGGCTTCATGCGGAATCTGGGCGTTCCCAATGGCCTGGCGGACTTGGGCTACGGTCGGCCTGACATTCCGAAGCTGGTGAAGGGGACGCTGCCGCAGCACCGTGTCACCAAGCTGTCTCCGAGGGGCTTCTCAGAACAGGACCTAGCAGGAATGTTCGAAGACGCTCTGCAAGCGTGGTGACGCTCGCCTTGGCCGGTGCCTCAGCCGCGGGAGGGGCCCTGTCGCGCCAAAAGCGCCGCCCCTTGGGCAACGGCACTTACGCCCAAGCTGGAGGGCACGACCGAGTAGCTCTGCCGGAAGTACGGCACAACCCAGCGGTCGATCTCGTCGTGCAGCAAGTGAAGCAGCCGCGGAGTTGACGTCCCGAGTCCGCCGCCGACCACGATTCGGCGCGGAACGACGAGGTTTACGACTGCACCCAGAGCCTTGGCCAGACCCCCGACGGCATGTCGCACTACCACGTCCGCCAATGCGTCGCCGGACTCCCAAGCGGCGATGATTCGGTGGCTTCCTGCACTCGGCTCCAGCACGGACGCAGCCCTCAGGCTAGGACGGCGCTCGGCCACCAGCTCGCAGAGCCGAGCGAGTCCCGGCCCGGAACAAATGGCCTCGACACACCCTACGTTCCCGCAGCAGCACGGGGGACCGTCCGGGTCGACGACCACGTGACCAATCTCCGCCTCTCCAAGGTCCCCGAGTGCCAGAATCCGCCCGTCGAGCACGAAGCCTCCACCCACACCAGTTCCTAACGTCACATAGAACACCGACCTGGCCCCCCGGCCTGCTCCGAAGTGTGCCTCAGCCAACGCGGCGAGCTTGCAGTCATTCTCGACAAACACGGGAACGCCATACCTGTCTTCGAGTGCTTCGACAACGTTCACGTCGTCCCAGCCATCCTCATGAAGGCAGACGTGTGGACTGTTGGTCGACCGGCGGACCGTGCCACCGAAACCGAAGCCGATGGCGGCGAGCCGGGCACGCGCGTGGAGATGCGAGTCGCACAGTTCGTCGGCTGCTCGAAGCAGGCGGGCGAAGCTTAAGGGAGCCCGGTCGGCGGCGCCGCGCTTGAGCGAGACCGTCCGACACAGGCGCCCATCGCAATCTCCCAGGCCAACGACCAGCTTTGAGCCACCTGTCTCAAAGGCCAGGTATCTGCAATCGTCTTTCACTCTTGCCCCGCCAACCAGTCGAGCATCGCGCGGAACGCTTGTCCGCGGTGGCTCAACTCCCACTTCGCCTCCGGAGCGAGCTGTCCGAAGCTGCGCTGTAGGGGCGGGTAATGGAACAGAGGGTCATACCCGAAGCCGTTCCAGCCCGAGCGCCGATACAGGATCAGTCCTTCGACATCCCGCCGGAATGTGCGCTCCAAGACACCATCGTGGAGCAGCGCGATCGCGCACACAAAGCGTGCCGTGCGCCGGGCCCGGGGAACGCCGGCGAGCTTACGGAGCAGGAGCGTGTTGTTCTCGAAATCCGAGGCGCCGGGTCCGGCGAACCGTGCTGAGAGGATTCCCGGCGCCCCGTGCAGAGCATCCACCTCAAGACCGGAGTCGTCGGCGAACAGCCATTCCGACGGGCTCGTCTTGTAGTAGCACTGTGCCTTCTGAACCGCGTTCTCCTCGAATGACTCGCCGGTCTCCGGACAGTCGGCCGCTGTGCACCCGCGAATGGAGATGCCTCTGGTCGCCGCCAGCTGGAATTCTCTCAGCTTGTGTGGGTTGGAAGTAGCGCAGACAAGGTCAAGCATGATTGTCGAGATCCACCAGCCGGCGCTGGGCGACAATGAGCGGTTCGATGCCTCCCTGGGCGAGCCGGATCAGTTCATCGCATTGGGCCTTGGTGAACGTACCTGCCTCCGCGCTCGCCTGCAGCTCGACGAAATCGCCGTCGGAGGTCATCACAACGTTCATGTCCACTTGGGCGCGGGAGTCTTCCTCGTAGCACAGGTCAAGCAGTTCGATGCCGTCAACGAGCCCGACGCTGATCGCGGCCACGTAACGCCGCACGGGCAGGCGCGGCACTTGGCCGTAGTTGAGCAGCTGCTCCATTGCCATCGCCATCGCCACCCACCCGCCGGTGATCGAAGCGGTGCGCGTGCCTCCGTCCGCTTGGATCACGTCGCAGTCTACGATGACGATCCGTTCTCCAAGGGCTTCCATGTCGACTGCGGCCCGCAATGAACGTCCGATCAGCCGTTGAATTTCGGCAGTGCGTCCAGACGGCCGTCCTTTGAGGCCTTCGCGAGGCCTTCTTGTCGTGGTCGACCGCGGCAGCATGCCGTACTCTGCCGTCACCCAGCCCAGCCCGCTGCCACGCCGGAATCGGGGGACCCTGTGTTCCAAGGTTGCGGAGCAGATGACCTTTGTGTTTCCCACCTCGATCAGTACGGATCCCTCCGCGGCGGCCAAGACTCCGGGCTGGATGCGGGTCTGCCGAGGCTGGTCGGCCTGTCGTCCGTCCGACCTCATGTCCCCATTCTCTCCCACGCGCAAGCGCCCGCCGACCCACTCGATGCACGGTACCGGCGTATAGTACTCTACGCTTAACCGCTGCCTTTCCGAGAGCAGCACGGGCCCATGAACCTGCCCAACATACTGACGCTTTCGAGGATCTTCCTCGTTCCGCTGCTGGTTGCGGTCCTGTTGCGCAAGAACGGCATCGAGGTTGACACGGGATGGGTCGTGTTCCGTCGCGATGGTATCGCGCTCATTCTGTTCCTAGCCGCCGCGCTAACGGACCTGCTGGATGGCTACATCGCAAGACGGCGCCGGCAGGTGACCCGCTTCGGGAAGCTGTTCGACCCGATCGCCGACAAGCTGCTGGTTTCGGCGGCACTGATTTCGCTGGTCGAACTGGACCGCGTCCCGGCGTGGATAGTCGTCCTGATCGTCAGCCGGGAGTTCGCCGTGTCCGGCCTGCGTTACGTCGCCCTGATCGAGGGCATAACAATATCGGCCAGCGAAATGGGCAAGGCCAAGATGGTCACGCAGGTCTTGGCCATCGCGCTGCTGCTGTTGGCCCCACGTTCGCCTGTATTCGAACAGGTCGGCCAACTCGTGCTGTGGCTGGCGGTCTTGGTCACGGTCGCTTCGGTAGTCGCCTACTTCCGGGCCTTCTGGCGCCATATCGCTTCGAAACGGCCAGCCAGCCCGAAGAACGACGACGTGGGCGTAATCCGAAAGGATCTTGCGGACACCGGAAACCGGCCGTAGGCGCCTGCCGGCCAAGCACCGCCGCACAGCGAACTCGCCTCCGGCTGCCATTGGAAGCAGCACTGGCCAGCTTGTCTTAGCCCGGTCTGGCCTGTGGGACCAGCAAGCGCGCGCGGCCAGACCTGCGCGCCCCAGAATTGGTCTCCAGGCCTAAGACAGAAGCAGGGGCCAAGACCGGCGAAGATGCGAATGACACCCAACCTGAGAGGCGAATACCACACCCACGGTCGCCTTGGACGGTGTTTGGCCGATGGGCTGGAAGCTCTAGGTCCGGAGCTAGCGCGAATCCTCGCGGCCGACGTGGCGAGGTGCGTCGGACCTCAAACCGGCCCGGTACCGACGACCTGATTCCAAGACACTCGGAGAGTGTTTCAGTTTTCGGTTCCCAATCGTTCCGGACCTTGGGATCAGCAGGGGAGGGAAGGCTCGGCCTCGGCTCAGCGACCGTGACCACTTGGCGCTATCACGGCCTTCGGAACGATTTTGACGCAAGGCCACACTGCAGCCGTAGTCGCCTGTAATACCTATCGATGCAAAGGAAACTGGATGTAATGGATTAGGTAGGGGCGGACGCGCATGTACTGGAGCAGGCTCCAACGAAAAGGGGACCATCCGGAGCACGCTGAAGCAGTCGACCATGTCCGGCTACCGCAACTGGGCAATTGTAGTCTGTCTGGTGGTGCCAAGCCTCGAAGCAGTGTCCAGCACGGGGCAACATGGGGATTTCAAGATCAGGCAGACCAGCGTGGGACCTCTTGCCCAGAAGCTCCCTGAATGCCTCAAGCCGGGTAGGGGCGTCATGGCGGGTCCTGTGGCGATGGACGAACCTCTCATCGGCGGTAAGGGCCAGAACATTAGCAAGGCCGATTGGAGGGGGCTGGCCGACACTGGACTTGGACCGGTCGGCAGGGCCGAAGTGGTCGGCACGAGGGCTCGTGCGACAAAGCAGGTCGGGCTAGGCCGGTCGAGTCCGTCACCAAGATCGCCGTCGTGGAGTGGTCATGGGCGGACGTCGATTGTCCCTGCCTCCGTGCAGGGCCTAACCGGACGGAAGTAACGAGCGAGTCTTCCCGTCCTCTCGGACGCAGAGCCTCGAGGCCCGACCAGAGCGACGAGTGTGAATGTAAGAGAGGCCGGGAGCCACGCAGCCCTGGTCGGCCTGAGCGAGACAGTCCCAGATGCCGGGCATGAATTGCCAAATGGAGCGATTCCCACCCCGAAAGGGTAAGCCTGCGTCTGAGACGCAGCCTGACAGGTCTGCCGCGGGCACTTGAGCGTTCGGGCTGGTTCTCAGCCCGAAAACGCCCGCTGGGGGGACGACCCCGAGAGTTTGGGTCTGCGGGTTCTCTACTGCCGCAGCCGCCCAGAGGACGCGTCCAAAGTCTCTTGCGAGTGGCAAGCCGGTTTGCCGGACCTAGTTGAAGCTGGCAACGCGTTGGGCGCTCAGAGCCAGTGTCAGGTACTCCTGAGAAGGGCACAGACCTGATTCGTGCCTCGTCCGGAGCGTCCATGTCTGGCCAGCGGTGAACTAGACGCAATTCTCGAACTCGACGTCGCCCCAGAACTGCCGCACGCGCAAGGGGATCTGATTGCTCTCCACTGCGTTCGCAGAAGTTGATGATCCGAGGAAGTCTCCTTCGAAGCGGTCGGTCGCCGTGACGTGGCCGTAACGTGCGGTAGCAAGGACCGACAAGCGCGAGAGCCGGCTGCTCATGGGGAACCAGCTCAGCGAGGCGTTGGCCGTCCCATCGAGAGGGACGTTGCCAAACGTCTCGCCGAGATCGGTGTCCTGGTTTCGGGGCCACACCATCGCTGTGGCTTCGACAATGCCTCCGGCTTGGAGAATTGATCATCGCCAATGGTGTCCGGATGCGGATCGCCCCTCGGACGGTCTGCAGTGTCCGTCGCCACGGCTACCGCCTCCCGATGAAGGCCGGCTTTCAGGTCTCAGGCGGTTCAGCGGGCCCTGCAACGCTTCAATCTGCAATCGCTGCTCTTCGATTTGTTCGCGGATTTGCACCAGATGGTGGTGCGAGCCGCTCACTTGGCCAAGAGCGGCAGGCGCGAAGAGTCGTGGTGCTACCAGGTTGAAGCCCGTGTTGAGACGCGGCGAACAGCTATGTGTTGTTCGTGCTCTTCGACGGAACGTCTGCCCCGAACCTCGCTGCTGAGGAACGCTCCGCGACTTCGTCCTGCGGGGAAGGGTCCGTGGCCGCCAATGCCGTACGTGCACCGCATGATGTCCGAGCAGTCGTGCGGTTAGTTTGAGAGTTGATGCACGAAAAGGGATTCGAGGAAGCCCGGAGAACCCTCCACGAAGACGGGCTCTGGCGGAGCGGCACGATCTACTTGGTAGTGGAAGGGGTGACCCCGTACAGCGCTCGGTTCACGATATTCGTCTAATCGCCGGATGCGACAACCGATCTGTCACCTCACCAGCGCTGGAAGCACTGCTCGCTCTACCTGTTCGGCCTCGACATCTCGGGAAATCTGGGGCTCGACGGCGGGCCACACGAGCCCGAGGCGGACCCCGCCCTCAACCCGACTCTCCTGGGACACAGTCTGACGGCGCCGGCGGCGGCCTCCGGGAAGGGATACTTCTACGACTCGGCGCGCAACCCCGCTGGCGTCATACAGCGGGAATCTGCCTTCGTCAAGAGGGTCGTTACCCACGTGCTAGACGTTCCGCCCGGGTCCGGGTCCTATCTTGATTGCCCGGCTGGAGAGTCCGGCAGTCCGAGCGCCACGAACGTATTGATCGTGGCGACGTGTGGAAGGGTCAGAAAGACGCTGGCAGGGATCGCGGCAGTGCGGGTGCGGTATAGGTTCTTTCGCGACCTCAAACCGGTCACCCACGCCGGTTTGGACGTATGGCAGGCAGTCTACGAACCGGATCTGGTGGCCGCCTTGGAATCGCTCGCGCGGGGCAAGCTAGAGTTCGATCCGCTATCGATCAGCAACCTGTCCTCCTGGATCCGGATCAAGGCGGGGCGGGATACCTACGATCTACGATACGGTGGCGACCGGACTACTGCACAGGCCGAACAAGCCCTCGATGCACAGGAACGGCACGTGATCCGCATTGGCGAGGTCCATTCCTGCCTCCGCAAGTCGATGCTGGTCGGCAGCGACAGCTACCAAGGGCCGCGCATCTGGCGGAAGCGGCTCTCACGCCGCGAGAGCGCCGCCCTTTGGGACCGCATGCAGGAACTGCTCGGACAGTGTGCGCTGCATCGTGGCCGGGCCACGGAGTCGATCTATGCCCCTCGATCGAACCCTCCCTGAGAGGAGCCGAGTGCGTTAGACGCGCACGGTGGAGCTATGCGAGGCGTGGGGCTCGGCGACTACTCCCCCTACTCGGCCTCGACCGAAAAACGGGTTCTGAACACCTCCCTCAAACTTGGACCCGTGTACTATACAGCGGAGGATAGGCCCTCGGTGGCCCGTAGAATCGGTAAGCCATAGGCGAGCACGCCGCAAGTATGCGATTCCCGACTGTTCGAGTACACAGCTGTGCGCAGCCATCGGGACCACCGGCTCGGTGACTTAAGGTAGACTCGGCAACCGCGCGCAGGCCGGTGGGATTGTGATGGGCAGGACTCGACAAGGCGAACTAACGATGACGCCGCAGGCAATGCGCCGACTAGCGGCCACGGCGACAGAGGTCCTCGTCAAGCGCATCGGCGGCCTGGACGGCGCAAAGGCTTGGGACGGCGAGTTTCGCGCGGTGCTGGAGGAAGAGTTGGGCGGACCGCCGCCGGAAGTTGGCCAGCCTGCCGAGGAGGTCCTGGAACTGGCGGTTCGGCGCGTGCTCCAGTACGCGGCACGGCTTGACCATGCCCGATTCTTCGGTTTCATCCCGTCGTCGCCCACTTGGCCAGCCGTGGTCGCAGACTTTCTGGCCGCTGGCTTCAACATCAATTCGTGCACTTGGCTGGTGTCGAGCGGGACCAGCCAGCTGGAACTCACGGTCACGGACTGGATGCGTGAGTGGATCGGCTTTCCGGAGACCGGCGGTGGGCTCTTGACGAGCGGTGGTTCGGCGGCCAGCGTCGAGGCCATGGTGGTGGCGCGAGAGGCAGCAGGGCATCCAGAGCGCCCCACCGTGTACATGAGCGATCAGAGCCACAGCGCATTGAAGAGAGCGGCCTTGATCGCCGGAGTGCGCCGCGAGCACATCCGTTTGGTGCCGACCGGACACGAATTCCGAATCGATCTGGACGCGTTGCGACATCTGATGGCTCGCGACCGCGACGCCGGGCTGCGGCCCCTCGCCGTGTGCGCCAACGCAGGAACATCCAGCACCGGGTCCATCGATCCCTTGGCTGCGTTGGCCGACCTTTGCGAGCGGGAGGGCGTCTGGCTCCACATCGACGCCGCATACGGCGGCTTCGCCCTATTGACGCGGCTGGGTGGAGAACTGCTCGCCGGGATCGGGCGGTCGGATTCCGTGAGCATGGATGCGCACAAGTGGTTTTTCCAGCCGTACGAGGCGGGCGCGCTCATAGTGAGGGACAAGCAGCATCTAGAGAACGCGTTCGCCATCGGAAACGACGTCCTGCAGGACACGGTTTGGGGCGCAAACCACCCCAATTTCGCCGACCGGGGTCAGCAGCTGAGCCGGGCGGCGCGGGCGCTGAAGATCTGGATGTCCGTTCGGACGTTCGGGATGGCGAAATTTCGGGGGGCGATACAGCAGGGGCTGGACTTGGCGCGGCGCGCCGCGGCCCACATAAACGAATGTCCGGAGCTGGAACTGATGACTCCGGTGACGCTCAGCATCGTGTGCTTCCGGGTTAACCCAGCAAGCATCACCTGCGACGAGGGAACGCTAGATAGGCTCAATCGGAAGGTCCTGGCCCACTTGTTCTGGGGCGAACTGGCATTCCTCTCGTCCACTTCGCTCAAAGGCGTTTTCTCGCTGCGGATGTGCATCCTGAATCACACAACGACATGGAACGACGTGCGCCGGACGCTTGAGAGTGTGTCCCGGCTCGGCCGGGAGGCGTTGTCCGAAACCGAAGGAATGACGGCTCTCCGGGCAGACAGCGGATCGTGAAGAGGGACTGCGGGCTGGTGATCGACAGCTCCCGCGCCGGGGCGAAGGACGCCGTGGCCAACCGGCGACGGAATCGGTTCCGGGGCTCTGCCCCCTTCAAGGAGCGACACCGGCAATACCCGGATCAACGAACCGGTCGCCGTGCCGCCCTGCGCTTAGCAGCCCTGATCGACGGTATGGCAATTCCTGCTGGCGAGATGGACAAGGACAAGACGGTCAAGCTGGTTGTGGCCATCGCGCTGTAGAGCGGCTGTGCTTTGGCTAACGGTTCAGGCCGCGTCGGTTGCAACGTCCCCAGTAAGTGCGGCTTCGTGCTAGCCGAGGGCTCCATCGTGCCTATGCCACGGACTTCGGCCCCCGCTTGCGGGAACAACGCCACTTCTGGAGTCCACGTTCGTAATCCAGGACCACCACGGTTGGAGGTCGGAGAATGATCCGGTTTTGCCGATTGCAACTGTTGCGGTGGGCGGGACTCGCGGGGAAGGGAAGGCTAGTTCTCGTCTGAGGAACCGGACGCCTCTGGCACTGTCTCGGATGTCGGAATGTGGCCGGTCCAATTCGAGGGTAGAACCATGAACGACACAAATACTGGTAGATACAGTGGAAATCGCATGTAGCGAATTAGTTATTGCCGGACCCGCAAGTCCAAGAGCGCGCGCCATCGCAACATCTGACGCGGCCGCGCTGCGGGGCATCTGGGCCTGGCGACACCATTCCGGCCGGCGATCAGCGCCAGCGGTGATCCAGCAACTCCCCAGTTCGGATCAGTCAGGCCTCAGCCTCAGGAGCGATGCGGGACAATCGGGCCAGCGACTGTAGCACACGCCATAGAGCACGGATTCCGGCCTCGCGCGGGCACCTCCGACGGCAGTAGCAGAACCATGCGCCATAAGCGGACGCCTCGAATCCAGCGAGGCAGCAATCGGTTCTGTGACTTCCACTAGGACTCCGAGGTAAGGAGAGGCCAACGGGCTCTAGGGTAGCGCCGCAACAGCCGATCGGAAGTTGGCCTCAAGGTTGTCAAACCACGGTTGCTCAAAGCCTTGGTGCTCTTCCCGGATCACACCCTCCCGATCGACGAAGAGCACATAAGGGTAGTAGATACGCGTCATGACGGAAATCCCGGTGATCCTAGAGAATTCGTCGCGCGAAGAGATTGCAATCGGGAAGCTGGCACCGAACCTGGTTGCGAACTCGCGGATTCCCCGGTTGTCGATTCGGTTCAGCGTAAGGCCAACGATCTCCAACCCGTCCCGCCTGAGATCGCGGTAGACCGGATCCAGGCGCTGGGCCGTCTGCTGGCAGTGAGGACAGTCGGTCGCCAAGAACATGAGGACAACCTTGCTGCCCTTCAGGGATTCCGACGAGACATTGCGTCCATCGAAGGACGTGACGTTAAACGGTCGCATCGGTCGCGGCTCTGCCGCAGTCAGTACCGCCAGTGAGACCGCCGCAGCCAACAATGCTCTCCATGCCCGCTGTCGTCGCATGCCTGTGCCTCCCCTCTACCCCTCTACAGCGGGAGCCCCTCGACACTGCGGAGTACGCTCCCATCCAATTCCAACATCACCCGGCCCAACGGTCCGTTTCCCTCACAGCGGTCTGCACCGCTGTCGACGAGTTCGAGCCCTTCCCACTTCCGCTCGCAGACCTGTCGGTAGAGGTGGTAGTACTCCCTTGCAGCCTCGGGAGTGTCCCACCGCACGGCGTAGCGCAGCACAGCGCCGGTCCCGCCGCGCTCCTGGTAGATCTCAAACGCCGCACCGCGCCAACGATCCAGGAGTTCGCCCCTGTCGTTCTCCCCGAAGTGGTGCTCGAGCAGAATCCGGTGGTCAAGTTGGCCGAATGTGCCATCGTAGACACGCTTGAATGGCTTCGGTATCGAGATGTCTGCCATGGACGGTGGCTGGGGGTCGAAGGCGTTTAGGTACAGCTCGGGTTGCATGATCTGCTGTGTAGTAGCAGGAGGCTGCTCGAACACCTTCCGGAACCCGGCCAGCCCGAAGCGCTGGATCAGCGCGTCCTGGAACAGCAGCCCGTCGGTGTACGGAAATATCAGGACCTCGCGAAAGTAAACCGGCGTCCGCTCGTAAACGGGAAACTGCTGCGCTTCGAATCGCGTTGCGCTTGCCGCGGCCACCGCCAAGAGGCGGTTGCCCTCTAGCGAGCGGCCGGACTGTTCCATGACCCATTGAGTCATCACCCACGACGCCTGCCCCTCCATGGCCGCCAAGCGCGCCAGCTGCCGCTCTGACTCGGGGGCCGATTCCACGTACTTGCGCAGATTGAAGTGGTGGTCGTCCACGGCATGAACCAATTCGTGCACGAGAGCGTACTCAAGCGCGTCACGGGGAGCCCAATCTGCCAGATACAGCTGGCGCCGCTTGAAGTCGTACAGCGCCCAAGCCTGCTCACTGAGCAGGTCCAGGACGGTCTCCTCATAGTCGAAGTCTTCTGGCACGAGACCGAACATCCTCAAGAAGAGCAGTTCCCGCTCCATTTCCTTCGGCTTCTGCTGCTCCCGCATCCGCGTCTCGTACAACCTTCGGAACTCCTGCTTGGAGATCGCCCTGCTCTTGATCGGGCGGCGCGGCCCGAAGCCCATGATGCGCTGGACGTCCGCCAGCATCTCGTCGACTTTGCTGAAGACCGAGGAAAGGCCAGGCAGGTCCTCCCCAGCCCCCAAAGCTTGCGCTGGCATCGTCGCCAGCACTAATGCCAGTCCGGCAACCCAAGCCCAGTGGGATGGCAGTGGACGGCACTGGATGCCGCCCAAGGCCTTCGTAGAGCCGGGGTCCGTGCGAATCATCAAGAAGCTGCCCGATTAGGGCTGGTCTTGACCTTCGGGCGAAGCGTCCTCCACAGCATCGCCAAACACGACTTCGCCAAAGGTGATCACAGATGTACCTTCGAACCGCTTGTAGTTGTCGTAAGTGATGATCATGCGAATCTTCTGCGGGCCGGACCGGAAGGCCAGCGTATCGTCGGCCCGGGTATACACCGGGAACCAGTAGTGGCCGTCAACCTGGTCACGATAGGTCTCGAACCTCGGAAACTGCTCATCATTCTTCTTGCCTAGGATTCCCACGCCCTTGCCGTACGTCTTTACGATCTGCAGGCCCAACTGGTCAACCCAGATCTGCCCTTCGAAGTATCGCTTGCCCTTGACCATGGACTTGGGCTTCACCGAGAACATGTAGGTCTCGATCTCGTCGACCTGTTGCTCTCCGAGGTAGTCGATGCGGTACTCGTGGGCATTCTCGCGGGTCATGACGAACGGCTGGACGCTACGCAGGTCCTCCATGTCGTTGGGCGTGAGGATCAGGTTCTGGAGGGTTGACGGCGGGGCGAAGACCACCCGCTCAAGCCGCTTTCCGCGCTCTCCGAACAGAATGTCCTGGGTGAGCTCGAACTTGCCCCGAACCGAGCCGCTGGAGGCAAACTCCAGAATCTTGACCTTCTGGCGATAGGTGTACATTTCGCGCGCCTTGGCGAACTCAGTCTCCTTGTCGATGAAGCTCTCGATCACTTGGCCGACATCAACCGCGGCCGAGGCCGGCGGCACTCCTGTTGACCAGGCCAGCGCCAGCGCGCCAAGAGCCAGAAGGATACGGGTCGAGATTGTCCCTCGCATGGTTTGCCCTGATTGTACAGACGTACCAGCATCAGAGGGGGTTGCCGCAGGCCAGCGACCTTCCCGGGTGACTGTTCGAAACCTCTGAGCTGCGCTCCGGTAGGATGTTCCACATGTCAGCCCGCTTCCTAACAGCCCTGCTTGTACTGGCCGTTTCGGCGACGGCAGCGGTCACTCCAGTGCCGGACACCGTGGAGCCCGAGAAGGTCCCGGGAGCCGAGCCGCGAAGCGTCGTGTTCATCCTCGCCGACGATCACCGCTACGACGCGATGTCCTTCATGGCCCACCAGTTTGCCCGGACGCCGCACATGGATGCCATGGCCAGCAATGGTGTGCATCTCAAGAACGCGTTCGTCGGCACGTCACTCTGTTCGCCCAGCCGCGCCTCGATCCTGACGGGGCTCTACACATTCCGGCACAGGGTTATCGACAACAACCGCACGGTCCCAGAGGGAACGCTGTTCTTTCCGCAGTACCTGCAAGAGGCAGGCTTCGCTACGGCCTTCGTCGGCAAGTGGCACATGGGCGCGGCCGACGACTCGCCCCGCCCAGGCTTTGACCACTGGGTCAGCTTCCGCGGGCAAGGCCACTACCTCCCACCCAACCCGGACTACACGCTGAACGTCAATGGAGAGCGCGTCAAGCAGCAGGGTTACATCACCGACGAGCTCACCGACTACGCCATTGATTGGCTCTCCCAGCAACGCCCGTCCGAGAAGCCTTTCTTCCTCTACCTATCGCACAAGGCCGTCCACGCGAATTTCACCCCGGCCGAACGCCACGAGGGATCGCTGTCCGACGCGCCCTTCGAGAGACCCAAGAGTGAGGCCGACACGCCGGAGAACTATCGCGGCAAGCCGCGCTGGCTGCGCGACCAGCGAAACAGCTGGCACGGCGTCGACTTTCCCTACCACAGCGACCTCGACGTCGAGCGCTACTACAAGCGATACAACGAAGCGCTGAGCGCCGTGGATGACAGCATCGGACGGGTCATGGCGAAGCTCGAGGAGATGGGGATCGGAGACGAGGCCCTCGTGATCTACATGGGCGACAACGGCTTCATGTTCGGCGAGCACGGCCTGATTGACAAGCGCGTGGCATACGAGACATCCATCCGCGTTCCGATGCTGATGCAATGCAAAGAGCTCTTTCCCGGCGGGACAGTTGTGGAGGAGGTCGTCGCCAACATCGACATCGGCGCGACGGTGATGGAGGCGATGGGTTTGGCAAAGCCCCCTCACATGGACGGCCACAGTTTCCTGCCCGTCGCACGGGGCGAAGACGTTGACTGGAGGGACTACTTCCTCTATGTCTACTACTGGGAAAAGAACTTCCCGCACACGCCGACTCAGTTCGCGCTGAGGGGTAGCCGCTACAAGTACATCACCTATTACGGCCTCTGGGACACCGACGAACTGTATGACTTGCAGCACGATCCCGGAGAGACCACAAACCTGATCCACGACCCCGCTCACGGGCAAACGGCCAGAGAGATGGAGGCGAGCCTGTACGAGATGATGGCTGAGCTGGGTGGGATGGCAATCCCGCTAAACGCACCGAGAGGCAGGTCGCTGAACAAGCGCCTTCGCAGCCGCGGCGGCAAGAAGGCCGCGGACTTCCCGTCGCACATGGTCCTAGACCAACCAGTGCACCGAGACGCACAGTGACCTGACAAGTCTCGCAAGGTCCACCTTCTGACCGGAGCGGAGACTGCTCCGACCCGACGTCGTCACGAGGAGGGCTCTCCGCCCGCCGAGAAACAAACCGGCGAGCCGCTTCTGGCCGTCGGGAAACCGGCGCGAAATTGGCCCAAGTGGCCTGTGCTAGCATTGCGAGTCAACATGGCTGCGAGCGCCGCGACGGACCCCTACCGCCTCAATCCCGAGAATGTCGCCCCAGCGCCAAGCGCACTGTCGGGAATCGTCCGGCTGATTGGTCCGGGACTGATCCTTGCGAGCTCGATCGTGGGCTCTGGCGAGCTGATCGCCACCACGGTGCTGGGTGCCGAGAACGGCTACGTCCTGCTGTGGCTGATCATCCTTAGCTGCCTAGTGAAGACTGTCGTCCAGAACGAACTGGGCCGCTACGCGATCGGCACGGGCCGGACCACGCTGGAGGCATTCAACGAGGTGCCCGGCCCCCGCTGGAGAGTGTCCTGGTTGGTGTGGATGTGGGCCGCGATGGTCACGTTCACGCTGTTTCAGGTTGGCGCGATGCTGGGAGGAATCGCGGAGATCCTGAACCGGACGATTCCGAGCGTTCCGATTACAGCCTTCGTTTGGATCTTGGCCGGGCTTACGGTCCTGCTGCTGATCGCCGGGAAGTACGTGATCGTCGAGAAGGTCGCGATGGGCCTCGTGGTCAGTTTCACCGCGCTGACCGTCAGCTGTTGTTTCCTGCTGTTCAAGCTTCCGCAGTACTTCGATTGGGGCGCAGTCGCGACCGGCCTGACATTCCGTCCGCCTGAAGGGGGGATGGCGACCGCTGTAGCGGCGTTCGGAATCACCGGCGTAGGGGCCACGGAGCTGGTGATGTACCCCTACTGGTGCATCGAGAAGGGCTATGCGCAGTACACCGGGCGGAGGGAGGACTCAAGAGCATGGACGGGGCGAGCCTTGGGCTGGATCCGCGTGATGGGGCACGACGTGATCTTCTCGATGGTGATTTACACGTTCGCCACCATCGCCTTCTACTTTCTCGGCGCTGGCGTGCTGAAGGGAATGGGTCTGGTGCCTGAGGGATCCGAAATGGTGCGGGTGCTGTCCACCATCTACACCGAAACGCTCGGCGGCTGGTCCCTTGGGCTCTTCATGGTGGGAGCCTTCGCAGTCCTGTACTCAACGGTGTTCGCCTCCACCGCGGCACACTGCCGCGTTTGGGCCGACTTCGTCGGGATGCTCGGTGTGTACGACAGGTCCGACTACAGCAAGCGCCTCCGCGCGATCCGGACGTTTGTCGTGGTGCTGCTGGTCGTTCCCTGCCTGTACTTCATGTGGATCCGCGAGCCGGTTCTCATGGTCAAGATCGGAGGCATCGCCCAAGCAATCATGCTGCCGGTGATTGGAGGCTTCGCCCTCTTCCTGCGCTACCGGCGAGTGCCGGCCAGCATCCTGCCCAAGGGCTGGGTGACCTTGATGCTGTGGGTGTCTGCCGTGCTGATGGCACTGCTAATGGGCTATTCCGCAATTGATCGGATGTTCTAGCCCGTGCCGTGTTCGCCGTCTCGGCGTGGCTCGGCATCGCCGTTCTGGCCACTGCCGTCTATTGCTAGTCCCCCCGTGCTAGGCGACACTGGCCCGGCTGCCAGTCGTGAGAGGGGCTTCCTTAAACAGACGACCCGTACTCCGGACGACCGTGACGACCGTGGCACCAGAATTGGGGGAGGCGAAGGCTGACGTCCCGAGGGCACATGGATCGAGGGATGCCTGGTGAACGGTAGCCGGCCCAACGGCCCCGCTCAAATGGTCAACCTCGGCCACCGAGGGCACTGCGGCGCCTAAGTCATGGCCAAGTTCATCGGAAGAGTCTGTCTGTGGGGCGGATCCGCACTGGTGGTCGTCCTGCTCTGCGGGACACTGTTGCAATGGTCCCTCTCGAACGGCACAGCCCGAAGACTGGCCGCTCCGGGCATGAAGATAGACGTGGGTGGCCATCGGCTTCACCTCCGTTGCCAAGGGTCCGGCACCCCAACAGTCGTATTCGAGGCAGGACTTCCCGGCAGTTCGCTTGCTTGGGCGTCAGTCTCGGGCGAGGTCGCCAGCTTTACCACCACCTGCTCGTATGACCGGGCCGGCTACGCGTGGAGCGAGCCGTCTCCAGCAGCTCGGTCCGCCGGGAACATCGTGCGCGAGTTGCACCTGCTGCTGCGAAACAGCGGCATCGCCGCGCCATTCGTTCTAGTCGGCCACTCATTTGGGGGCCTTCTGATGCAGTTGTACGCCAGTCAATATCCCGACGATGTCGCGGGTATGGTGCTGGTGGACTCTTCGCACTCAGGGCTAGCTCATCAGTCGATCGACCTCGACCGGATTGCGACGATCGGACGCACTGTGGGGATTTTGGCCCCTACCGGAATCCCCCGATTCCTGTTCCCGCTGCCCGCCGGGGACCCGGCCTCCCGGGAGGATTCTGTTCGTGCGGCGGAGACGGCCCTCATGAAGACGACGAAGTCCGTTCGAACGGCAGCAGCAGAGATGGCGGCCCTTCGGACGAGCCTGCAAGAGGTCGCGGCAAGCCCCCTCAGCCTCGGCAACAAGCCCCTCTACGTACTGAGCGAGGGACGCAGGAGAGCGGAATTCTGGTTGGAGCTGCAGGAAGACCTCACTGGACTCTCGACGGCGAGCGAGTGGCGGATTGCCGAACGCTCCGGCCACTTCATCCACCACGATCAGCCGGAACTGGTCATCGAAGCAGTGCGCACTGTAGTTCGCCGGTCCCGTTCGGACGAGACCGTAGTTTCCGGGACAATCCCCTGAGCGGATTCGCAGGCCGCTGTCTCGGTCACTGCTCAATGGCAGACTGGGCGTGCGTCCAGTTGACTTGATCGCCAGTGCGGCGGTCGCAGGCGGTATCGATGGCCACCGTGCCAGTATGTTTGGGCGGAAGCCCAAGTGGTCCGTCACTGCGAACGAACAAGAAGCCGGTCGGTGGCACGGGCAGCGTCTTGCCGGCTCGCCCTGACGCTCGGCGTACTCGCCTGTTCAGCGCAAGGCCTTCCCGGCCAGGTCCTGGTCCTAGGATCGGTGACGGACAGAAACGGAGATCCAGTCAATGGAGTCCGCGTCGTCATCGAGAGCCGCGAGAGCACCAATGTCGCGGTCGCGACTCAGTCAACACCCAAGGGCGCCTTCCGCATTACCCTTGATCGCGCTGGAGCATACCTGGTCAGAGTCACCCGCGAAGGCTTCTTTCCGATCGAAGGCAAGCCAGCCGAACTGGTCGAGGGCGTCAATCTCGTCAACGTGGAACTGACCCGCAGCCTCGATGGCGGAACCTCCGTCGATGTCTACGCGAACGAGCAGCTGGTGGCTGAGCAGATCGCGCAGTCACAGGCCCTGACTGAGCGTGAGATCGATGCGATTCCCACCCCGCGCTCAACAAAGCAGCGCATCCAAGGGGCAACTGCCGTCCTGCCCGGAGTCCTAAGAAGCCCGTACGGAGCCGTCCATTTTCACGGCAGCCCAGCATACGAGACGAACTGGACGCTGGACGGATTCAGCGTGTCGGATCCAGCTTCGGGAGCACTCGAGATGGCGCTTGGAGTCGAGTCGGTCCAGTCGGTCGACCTTCTCGCCGGTCGCTACTCGGCGGAGTTCGGAAAGGGCACTGGCGGAGCGATGGTCCTAAGGACCCGCACGGGTCACGACGCGTTCTGGCACAGGTTCACGAACTTTGTCCCGGGCGTCGACTTCGAACGCGGATTGCGCTTTCGGGACTGGAGGCCGAGGCACAGCCTCTCAGGCCCGCTGCTCGGGAACCGGGCTTGGGTGTTCAACGGCATAGACGTGCTGTACGAGGAGAACCTCGTGCGCGAATTGCCCGTCGGAGAGGACCGAAATCGCTCTTGGTCGGTCAGCAACAGCCTCCGCGCACAGTTGAGGCTGGGATCCTCGCACACGCTGAGCTCCGGCATCGTCGTGGACTACCTAGACGCGCCCAAGTCTGGCCTGTCGCCCCTCGATCCAATGGAGACCACGTTCGACAGGCGAGCGGGAAGATTCTTCTTCAACGTCAAGGATCAGGTCGCGCTTTCCGCAGAGAGCGTTCTGGACTTTGGAGTGGCCGCCTATCGCTCCGACTACCGGGGATCGCCACAGGGCAGCGATCCGTACAGGATCACCTCTTCCGGGCGTGCGGGGAGTTACCCCATCGCCACCCACCGGACCAGCAGCCGTTACGAGTTTCGGGCCAATCTCTTCTTGCTCAGGCGGTGGTTCGGACAGCATCAGCTCAAGTCAGGTGCCAACGTCAGCCACGCGGGGTACTTTCAGGACATCCGCCGGAGCCCGATCGAGTACTACCGGGCAGACGGGACGCTGTCCAGCACGCTGTCATTCCTCGGGAGGGGCAGGTTCCGGGAGTCCAACCTGGAAGCGGGAGCCTACGTGCAGGACAGATGGGAACTAGTCCCACGGCTAGTGGCAGAGTTCGGGGTGCGCTGGGACCGGGACCGGATCGTGGCGAGAGGAGCCGGAACTCCTAGGATCAGCTTGGCCTTCAAGCCCCCGGGGCTCGACCGATCCCGGCTTGTGGCCGGGGCGGGCTGGATACCGGCCGCAACCAATTTCCGAATCTTCACCCGGCATCTGGACCAGTTGTCGGTCCTGACGGACTACCTGCCAGACGGCGAGACCCCGGCGGGACCGGCTGATGTCCGACGTTTCTCGTTTGACAGGGCGCTATTGGAGATCCCCACGACGCGAAACCTGAGCATCGGCTGGCGACAGAGCCTACCAGGGAGCACGGACCTGCAGTTCAACTACTTGCGGAAGAGGCTCCGGGACGGCTATGCGCACCTTCCAAGGTTGGCGGACCCGCCCCGAAACCCGCTCTCCGCCGGGAGTGGCGACACCACGCGACTCCGGCTTGAGAATGTCCGCAGCGAGACCTACGACTCCGCCGAGATCGCCGTGAGCACACCCCTCCCAAGGTCCCACCGCTGGTTCGCGAGCTACACGTACTCGCGGTCGTGGTCCAACGCCGCGCTCGCGGCGGACACCAACAACACGATCTTCTCCACCGACATGGCAGGCCGCCTGTCATGGGACGTGCCTCACCGGCTGGTTTCCTGGGCCTCGTTTCGGATCGGCAGGAAGACCTCAATCGTCTACTTCGCCGAATGGCGCGATGGATTCCCCTTCAGCGTCCACGACGACAGCGCCAAGCTGGCCGGTCCGGCGAATGGCTGGCGACTGCCGAGATACTTCAGCATCAACGTGCATGCCGAGCGAGAGTTGTCGTTCCTGGGCCACCGTTGGGCCTTACGACCTGGCGTGGACAATCTGACGAACCGGCCAAACTACCAGTTTGCGAACAACAACGTCGATTCGCCAGATTTCCTGAACTTCCTAGGGGCGTCCCCGATCAAGCTGGTGGTCCGCGTCCGCTGGCTCGGGCGGTCCGAGGACTGACCGATTCCGCACCTCGGTAAACGTGGCTCCGACGGGGAACGACGCAAGTCGGTCCCTAGCTGAACTTCAAAGGTCCGAGCATAGGTATTGGCTGCTCTGTCAATCCGACCCATCGGGGTCTGGTCGACGGACCAGGAGCCCCACGGCTTCCTCCAGCCAGCCCGACTCCCAGTGATGGCGACGCTTGGGGCCGTCCCGGTAGGTGTGCGGAATCCCCAAATCCACCAGCAGGGCGTGCATGCGCTGATGGTGAGATCGGAACGAGTCGAAGTAGCCGGTGAGCACAAGCCTGGCCCTCTCCCGTAGGAGTCCTGCCCGTTGGCGGACAAGATCGGCGATCTTGTACCCCCTAAAGTTCTCGACCGTGCCGAAGACAGGGCCCATTCCGAATCGGTCGGGTTCCGGCTGCATGAGCGGCGCGTCCCACGCCGCTGCTCGATCGAACCGGTCTGGATGTCTCAGCAGCAGCGACCACGCCCCCCACCCGGACTTCGAGAAACCGACCAGCAGCGTAGTGCCTGAAGCGACGTCCGCTTGGTGACGCCGCTCGAGCATCGGAAGAAGGTCCTCGAGGATGTAGCTCTCCTGCTGGAGGTTGGGGTCGGTCGGGTGATCGGCATACCAGGGCAGGGCAGAGAACGTCGGCAAGGCCACCAGTAGCCTGTGGCGGTTCGCCAAGTCGAGCCGGCGCACTTCGGCCGCCGGATCTCCCCAGCGGTCCTCCGTGCCCGCCTCCACGGGAAGCACCAGCAAGAGCGGCAGCTCCCGGCCGCCCTCCGTCCCGTCCGGCGAGAAAACGCGCACTTGGGTTGGCCCAGCCTGTCTCGGGCTGTTGAGTTCGTGTACCGTCTCGGCCCCTCGACCTGGCGAGACCGCCAGCAGGGCGAACACTAGGGCAGCAATCGTGAACCGTCCTCGCTTGGCGAGCGCGGCGGCCTGTGCGGGGCGTGCGAGCGATTGGGCAGACCTACCCCACGATGACGGTCTCACCGCGCTCTCATTCAGTTCAGGCATTGGGACTCAGGGCATCAATCGCTCGGGCAGCCAAAGAGCGATATCCGGAAACACCGTGACCAAGACTAGCATCGCTGCGTTCGCCAAGAGGAACGGCGCAGCGCCCCTGAAGATTGTCGCGATGTCCAAGTCCGCGACTGCCGCACACACGTTGAGGCAGGTCCCGACGGGCGGCGTGCAAGCGCCCACGGCTAGTCCGGCCACAAGGAGAACACCGAACAGGATCGGTGAAACGCCGAGCCCTTCCAGGGCCGGGGCGAAGACGGGTGTCAGCAGCAGGATCGCGGGGCTGACGTCGATGACCGTACCCGCTGCCAGCACGAACAGATTGATTAGAAGGAGCGTACCCGTAACGCCCAGGCCCAGATCGACGACGTAGCCGGCGAGGGCCTCAGGCACGCGCTCCAGGGCAAGGATCCACGTGTATGCCTGAGACAGAGCTATCACAATCATGATCTTCGAACTTGTGATGGCGGTTGACCTGAGGCCGGACCATAGCCCATGCGCTGTCAGGGCCCTGGTCAGCAGGAATCCCGCGAGAGCCGCGTAAAGCGCCCCCAAGGCCGCCGACTCTGTCGCGGTTGCGATCCCGGTCACGACCGCTCCGACTACAACGAACGGCATGGCCAGCACCGGGAGCGATCGTACGGTGCGACGAGCGGCCTCCCGGACTGAGATCCGCCGGGTGTCGGCTGGCGAATGTGCCGCGAGCATCCTGACGAGACCAAGCTGAAATACTCCAACCATGACTCCCGGCAGGACGCCTGCCAAGAAGAGCCGGCCGATCGACTGCTGAGCGACCACTCCGTAGAGCACCATCGGGATGCTCGGCGGTATGACCATGCCCATCGTCGAAGAGGCTACCGTAATGCCTGAGGCAACTTCCTTGCGGTAACCCCGGCGCTCCATTTCCGGAATGAGCACGGACCCGATCGAGGCAGTGTCCGACGCGGAAGAACCCGAGATTCCCCCGAACAGCATGCTGGCGAGCACGTTGACCAGCCCTAGGCCTCCCCGAAAGCGCCCGGCCAGCAGCATGCTGAAGTCGATCAGCCTGGCCGTGATGCGCGAAGCGTTCATCAACTGGCCCATGAGGATGAACAGCGGCAGGCTCATGAGGGCGTACGAGTCGAATCCGGCCATCAGACGCACGGGCAGGCTCAGCAGCAGCAGCCCGTCGCTAAGCGCCACGTAGAGCAGGACAGAGAGGCCCAGCGAATAGGCGATGGGCACTCCCAGGGCGATGAGAGCCAGAAGGCTGAGGAGCAGCAGGGCGATCAACGGCCCAAGACCCCTCTCCACAGGCTCGCCAATCGTGCCCCGCTGTAGATCGAGGCAAGCCCGCACCCGATGGGAATGCTGACTTGCACGACAGCGCGCGGCACTTGCGTGACCGGCATCGGAATGTGCCCGGTCTTCAGGATCCAGACGATGCTGGTGAAAACCAGCGCCAAGTTCAGCAAGCCCACCAGCAGGGCCGAAAGCGCTTGCAGCCTGACGCGTCCAAGGTCTCCAAGGTGGCCCGTAAGTAGGTCTACTTTGACGTGCTCGTCCCTCCCGACCGCCACTGCCGCTCCGAGCGAGGAGACGTAGACAAACGCCATCGTGGCAGCTTCGTTGGCCCCGACGAGCCCAGACTCGAACCCGTAGCGCATCACGACCAGAACAACGACCACGAGCATCATTCCCAGAAGGGTGACAGCGAGGAGAGCCTCGAGAATTGCCGTCAGTCTGCGCTGAAAGCGCTCAACAGAAGCCGCGTTCACTCGGCCCTCGCCGCGCGCTGCGCTTCCCGGATGTCATCCCAAGTGAAGTAACCCCTCTCCACCAGCACGTCGTAGACTGGCAACGCCGCCTGACGGAACCGCTCCAGTGCCTCGCCCTCGATCCGGTTCGTCACGAGTACTTCCGACAGCTTTTGGATGTATTCCGTCTCGCTTTCTTGGTTCATCTGGTCGCTGTAGGCGATCGCCTCACGGGCGACCTCGTCGAAGACCGCCTGCAGGTCCGACGGCAACGACTCGTACCAGTCGAGGTTCACCATTAGCGGGTCCGGGCCAGCCATATAGTTGGACAGGCTGAGAAATTCCTGCACCTCGTGGATGCCCATCTCCCACAGGTTCGACGGCGCGTTGTCCTGGCCGTCGATGACGCCCGTCTTGGCCGCTTGGTACACCTCGGTGAAAGGGATCTCCTGCGGGATCGCGCCTAGAGACTCCGTCAGGATCACGTTCGGCTCCTGAGGTGGGACGCGCAGCTTCAGCCCGCGGAAGTCTTCGGGACCTGCAATCGGTCGCACGCTCGTGGTGTGCGCCCGAAAGCCCTGCGAGATCCCGCAGGCGGGTACGTGGTAGCCGTTGCGCCGACTCTCCCGATTTACCCGGGCCGTGAATTCGCTGCTGGCCAAGCGAAGTGCCTGCTCCCAGCCGTCGACCAAGAACGGTAGCAGGAAGATGTTGTACATCGGATTGGCATCGAAAAAGAATCCGCCGCGTGTACCCTGCAACACGTTCAGGGTGACCAAGTCCATCAGTTCGCGCTCCCGCCCCAACGTGCCGCCAAAGTAGTTCTCGACCTGAATCCGGCCCCTAGTGCGAGCCTCCACGGCACTCTCGAAGTAGTCCATGGAGAGGCTCCGCGGATGCTGGGCGGGCTGTGCGTTCGCGTATCGGAACCGATAGGACGGAGCGTCGCCCGCGCAGGCCCAGAACATCGGTACAGCCAGCGCAAGCCAGGGCCTCAGCAGGGTCGAAGGCAATTCAGTCTCCCGGGCCCATCCCGCTGAGATCCCAAAGGGCGCGGCTGGCCGGGAAGTAGACAATCGCCAAGGATCTTCCGACGGCCTCGCTGGGAGACCGCGACGCCCTCCGATCGAAGCCCCCAGTGCGACCCGCGACGAAGAGGGCTGACGAGTCCTGCGACCAGCGGAGGCGGAACGACCGGGCGCCATCCTCGTCGCGCTCTCTAAGGCTGAACAGGCCCGGAGCCACAGGACTTCCGACCTCCCAAACATGGACGCTGAAGTAGCCGGCAAGCAGCGCGCCGGACCGGAGCAGGGCAGCGCTGCGCCCGTCAGGCGAGACAGCCATCGAATGGCCCGGCATGACGTAGCGCCATCCCAGTCGCTCTGCCGACTCCAGATACACGCTCGCCTCCGGCCTCAACGAGGGGGAGAACCAGCTCGCAAAGTAGCGACGGAGCTTGTTCGTTGGCGAAATCGCCCACGGATTCCAGCGCACGTAGGCGATTCCCTCGACCGTCCATTGGGGCCGATCGACGATGTGTCCGGACGGCAGCGATACCTCTTTGATGCGACCCTCGCCGGTCCGCACGTATAGGCGCTGGGTGACGTTTCCGTTCTCCTCGGACCGTGCAAGATACAGAGACCGGCCCTCCAGCCGGTGGCTCCACTGCAACTCGCCTTCCACGTCCTCGGGCGCTGGTCCGCCATTCGAGCCCTCAGTTCCGGTGGGCGCTTGCATGGCGGCATCCATCTCCGAGAGGTACCGTTGAGCGTCTGGGCCAGGCACCGCAAAGTCCGGCGGCCTCTCATCAAGGCCGGAACCCCACGTACCGGGGCCCATAACGGCCACACACGTGAGGTGTAGTGCCGCAGCCGGGAAGACGACGGCCGTCGCCAAAGCGAGAATCCAGCCTTTACTCCGCGCTGCTGACAACACCGGGCCTCTAGGTTCGATCATCGCAGAGCCAGGCTGTTTGGCGTCAGCGGTTCGGTCCGCCAGAACGGAGCCTGCCGGACCACTTCGCGGGGGCGTGGTGGTCGACCGGATGGTTTCCGCGGCCCAACTCGGGGGCGCGTTGGATGGCTTCGGTCACGTACCTCTTGGCTGCGCACACTGCCTCCGGAGGTGTCCGACCCAACGCAATCAGGGCCGCAATCGCTGCCGAGTATGCACATCCGGTCCCGTGATGGCCTGGACCAGCAACACGAGCCTCCCGAAAGAGTCGCACTTGACCGTCAGACCACAAGACATCAACGGCGTCGCCCTTCAGGTGGCCTCCTGTCACAAGAACCCATTGAGGCCCAAGGTCCGCAATGCGCCCGGCGGCCCGGCGCATGTCTACAAGGGACTGCACGCGCATGCCGGCAATCATGCCTGCCTCGTGCAGGTTCGGCGTCACCATAAGGCTTAGGGGGAAGAGGCTCCGCACCAAGGCTTCCAGCCCGTCCTCGGAGCTCAGCGGCTGGCCCGAAGTGCTCGAAATCACGGGGTCCACGACCAACGGGACGTCTGCGGCGCGCGCCCAGCTGGCGACCTCGCGAACTATCCCCGCACTGCCGAGGGCGCCGGTCTTTGCGGCCTTGGGCGGAATGTCACGCTGGATGCAGTCTAGCTGCGAACGGACAAACGCGGGTTCAAGCGGAAGCACGGCTTCTACGCCGAGGGTGTTCTGCGAGGTGAGCACAGCGGGCACCGCCATTCCGTACACGCCGAACTGGTGGAACGTCTTCAGGTCCGCCTGCAGGCCCGCGCCACCGGAAGGATCGGAGCCGGCGACTGTAAGGGCGACGGGCCTCTCGGGCGGCAAGCCGCAGTCTACCACCCGTGCACTGACGCCCGGACGCCCACGAGGCTGGTAGGCTCGTGGGACGAGTCCGACTCCGCGGGACTGGCGGCACAGTGATTCCGAAGCGCGCGATCTTGCCTGAAACAGCCCCCAGTTGGCAGCCCCTAGAGCGCTTGCGCCAGCGGCGACGGCACGGCGTGCTAACTTGCGCGCTGCTCACGGCTGCGGTGCTGTTTGCGTCTTGTTCGGGGGGAGATGGCCCGACTTCAGCGCCACGACCGAACATCGTTATCATCCTCGCTGACGACCTTGGCTGGACAGACGTCAGCTTCCACGGCGGCAGCATCGCGACCCCCAACATCGACCGGATCGCGGTAGAAGGAGCCGAATTGGCGCGCTACTACGTGGCGCCTGTGTGCTCGCCAACTCGTGCCGGGCTGATGACCGGACGCTACCCGATTCGCTTCGGCGCTATGCGGGCAGTCTACCCGCCTTGGCGCGCCGGGGGCATGGACACGTCAGAGCGTACTTTCGCGGACGTACTGGGCGACGCCGGCTACGAGCATCGCGCGATCTTCGGCAAGTGGCACCTTGGCCACACGGCCAAGAGGCACCACCCGCTCCGCAGGGGCTTCACCGAGTTTTATGGCCATTACAATGGCGCGATCGACTATTTCACGCACGAGAGGGAAGGCGAACTCGACTGGCACGAGGGCTTTGAGCCCAGCTTTGACGAGGGCTATGCCACCGACCTGATCGCGGACCGCGCCGCGAGTTTCATCCGCACACACGCAACGGACGACACGCCGTTCCTGTGCTACGTGCCCTTCAACGCGCCGCACAGCCCGTTTCAGGCGAAGCCGGAGGACCTTCCGGGCTACGCGACCCTGCCGCCAGCCAGGGGACGCTTCGAGCCCGATGCAGACCGCCAGGTCAAGGCTGCGCGCAAGCGGCACGATGCGAACCGGAAAGTACTCGGAGCCATGGTCCATGCACTGGACCGAGCGGTAGGCAAGCTCCTCGACACAATCGACGAGAGCGGCATTTCGGAGCGTACGATCGTCCTGTTCAGTTCCGACAACGGAGGTGTCTCGGGCGTCGGCGAGAACACGCCCCTTCGGGGTGGGAAGGCGACAGTCTTCGAGGGGGGTATCCGCGTAGCCGCTGCTGTGCGCTGGTCGGGGACGATCCCCGCCGGGCAGAAGATTGAGGAGCCTATTGCGAACATCGACATTCTTCCGACGTTGATGCGGGTGGCAGGGATTCGGGAGCAGGGGGGCAAGCCCCTTGATGGTCTGGACGTTCTCGATGTGTGGAAAGGGAATAGCCGAACGCTGGAGAGGGAGCTCTTCAACTACATCGGCCAGACCGGACCGGACACCGAGCAGATCAGCTACATGACCAACGATTGGAAGCTGGTCGTGCTCGGCCCGGTCGTTACGGACGAGACGGCAAACGACGCGCTCCGCACGCGCTTCCTGTTCCGGATCTCCGAAGATCCGTTTGAAGAGCACAACGTAATCGGAGAACATCCGGACATCGCGACGGAGATGTACGAGAAGATCTTGGACTTCCGTGCCCTGCAGCCCGCAGATGCCGTAGTGCCTTATCAAGTGGGGCGCGAGGGCTTCAAGGCCCCCAAGATGTGGGAAATGTCCGGCGAATGAACCGAGAGTCCGCTGGCCTGCCGATTGTAACCACCAGCGGAATGAAATCGGGATCAGCGTGGTCGCTGCTAGGTGGCACGTGGGTAATTCGTCCGTAATTTGGCCATTCCAGTCGCCGCCGTTCGAACGGGCTATGGAGACGCGGCTGTCGCGGGAGGTCGGTCAAGAGGTCCGGTCGCGACCTAGTACCATGTACCTCCTAAATCTTCGGATATAAGTTTCTTAGCTTGACGCGAGCGTCGGACGTGGTGAACTGCCAGTCGACCTCGGAT
>JAPPMC010000313.1 GCA_028819235.1 Bryobacterales bacterium | reverse complement strand
AGCCGCGTCTCAGCAGGAGCCCCGCTCGTGACTTATGGGGCAAGGGCAGACCGCGAGACAACGGACTCGGCGTAGAGCAACTCTCCGGTCAGACCGTCGTAATACTGGAACACCGCTTGGGGATTCTCGAATGCAACCCAGCGATCAACGCCCTCGACGGGGTTGTTGAATGTGTTGTTCAGCTGCACTACGCAGTAGATCGGCCTGCGCCGAAACTCGTTCGGGGTGTCATTGACCATGAAGCTCGACCAGCGGATTTCCGTCTCGCGGCCGAACGAGTCGTACATCCCGGACTTGGGGCGGTCCCCTTCCGAGCGCAACGGGTGGTTGACAGAATTGTGCGGGCCCGACGCGAACTCCCAAACGCGGTCCGTAAGCTTGATGGCGAAGCTGTTGTGCAAGTCTCCCGTCAGCACGAAGACGGGCTTGCCCAACGCGTCCCAAAAGTTGATCATGTCCTCGCGCTCCCATAGGAACGCCGTCCAAGCATCGTCCTTGTTGGTCTCGGAGATGTTCGCCGTGCCCGTGCCGCCAACGTGCGAGATCGAGAAGTTGACCGACGAGACGATGAAGAAGAAGTCCGCGTCGGACTCCTGCATGGTCTGTTTGACCCAAGCCTTCTGGCGCTCTCCCAGCATGGTCCGGCCGACGCGACTGCGGTCCTTGGTGTCGTGCATCATGCGGTACGAACGCGTGTCAACATACAGGAATTCGGCGTTGGAGATCCGCCGGCTGAAGTATGAGCGGCGACCGATGGAATAGGTCTGCTCTCCGTCCTCGACGGGCTCGGGGCGGATGCGAAGGCGATTGGCGTCCAGAACCTCGACCACTTCGTACACCTTGGAGTTAACATCGCCGCCCTCGTCGTCGGGATCGCTGCCGTCCGGATTCGGATCTAGGAGCATCTCGCCCCAGTCGGGAGTGCCCCAGTGCACGTGTAGGGTCGATCCTGCGTCGAGCCCCGTGAAATCCGCCTCTGCGTCGGTTAGGATGTCGCTGCCGGCCTGCAGCTGCGCACGACCGTAGACTATCTCGGGAGTCTCCGGCACCTCGTTGCTCCAGCCCAAGTAGTCGTACCAAGCGCGCGTTCCGACATCCCGGAAAACGGCCCTGCGGTTGCGCCGCCCGACCTCCCCGGCTCCGTAGATGTCGTTGAGCAGCTCGTGGTCGTCGAATGTGTAGTAGGACGGCACGTTGCGATGCCACTCCCGGAGGTTTGCCCCCGTCTCGTAGAAGTTCTTGTAGTTTTCCCAGACGCCGACGATGGACGGCATGAGCCGCACTTCGCGCGGCGTCGCGGAGGCGTCGGTCCCGGTCTGCTGGCGCCACTCGTCCGCCGTGTAGCCGCGTGTGGCGTTCTCGTAGAGCCAGTCCCCATTGAGGATGGCGAAGTCCAGCAAGCTGTGGGCGTCGTGGCGGACGAGCGTCCTCAACATCGTGCCGTGCGTCAGCAGGGCAGGGCCGATGGAGCTTCCGCTGGAGTTCTGGTTGTTCCCGCAGGCGAACTCAAAGCGGAAGTTGTACAGGCCGTCGGGGTTGTAGTCCCCGGCCATAGCGGCCGGGTCGGGCAAGGTGTGGAATGATCCGGACCGCTCAGGGTCGCCGGTCGGCGCTTCGCCCGTGCCAACCTCGTAGTAGTACTTCGTGCCGGCCTGAAGCCCTTCGAGAAGAGTCCAGCCAGTGTTGTCGTCCGCCAATCGTGTCGTGCCGCTGGCGGTCATCTCGAGCTCTCCTGAAGCTGTGCCGTAGAAGACCGTGAACTCTCCGGCGCTCGATGTGCGCGCCCACACCCCGACGTGCGTCTGGCCGAGGCGTCCGAGGACCGGGCCGTGGGTGATCCGCAGCTGGTCCGAGGACGGTCCAGGGCCTGTGGCGCAGGCCAGAAGAAACAGCGGGGCCAAGCCCGCGAATGCACCGATCCGTCTCATGCAATGGAGAGATTAGCAGACCTGCCCCGGGCCGCCGCGCCAAGCGGCAGGTGCCTTCCGCTGGCAAGTTCCCGAACGATCCGCGCGTCACCTTGCAGGAAGTCGTAGGCCGGAAGGCTCCGGGGATCCGCCCAGCGAGCCTCCCAGAACTGGGAAGCGTCCATACGCCCCTCGTAGACAGGAACGTGGAAGAAGACAAGGGCAAGTGGCGCCTTTCCCGGATACGCGAACTCGTACCCTTGGACTTGGCGGACCGACCTCGGCCGAATCCCTAGCTCCTCGCTGAGCTCGCGGGCCAGAGCAGTGCGGGCCGATTCGCCTGGCTCGACCTTGCCGCCCGGGAACTCCCACTTGCCGGGATGGGACTGGTCTGCGCGCCGCCTGCAGGCAAGGATGCGGCCATCCTCCCTCGTGATGAGGGCCGCAACGACCGTGGTCAAGCCCCCTTCCCTCCGGGATTGGCGTCCAGGCTCCGCCAGCAGTACCAGCTGGCGACGCTCGCAAAGGGCCGCCAGGGCGCGGCCAGTGCCAGCACTTGAGTCTTCGTCGGCAGACGCTCGAGGCCGTGAAAGCCACGGATGGCCTGCCGAACGCCCAGATCCGAGTGCGGCAGCACGTCGGGCCGGCCCAAGGAGAAGATCAGAAGCATGTGCGCCGTCCACTCTCCGATGCCGCGCAACTGGACTAGGCGGGCGACGACGCCCGAGTCGTCAAGGTCCTTGAGGCCCGAGAGATCTAAGTGACCGTCGGCCACTTCGACGGCCAAGCCCATCAGGTACGAGGCCTTGCGCGCCGAGTACCCGAAGGTCCGCAATTCGGCTTCGCCGCAGGCCCGGACCGAGGAAGGAGTGATGCCGATGGGGCCTACGCCATTCTCCAAGCGGCCAAGTATCGACCGGGCGGCAGCGCCGGAGATCTGCTGCGACGTGATCGAGGCCACAAGCATCTGGAACGGGTCGGGCCGCAGTTTCAACCCGCAGGGCCCGTGGGCCTTCACCAAGCGGCGCATGTGCGGGCAGCTGGAACGGAGGTGCCGCTCGGCCCGGCGAAGCATGGTCTCGAATCCGGTCATCGCACCCTCACCTGAGGCGGCTCCAGCCCGTCGGCCCGGTAGGCCAGCAGCAACGCTCCCACAGCACCGTCGTGCGACGGCTGCCTGATGGGACTCCCGAGGCTGTCACAGCTCAACTCGAACCTCTTCATCACGGAGCGGCTGCGAAACACACCCCCGAGAGGATAGACCGGCAATCCGAGATCCGCAGAGTCCACCTGCCGGATCGAAGTGTCGGCCAGCGCCGCGAGCGATTCCGCGCAGTTCCTCAGGATCCACTCTGACACCTTGTCGCCCCGCTCGGCGAGGTCGTCCACGCGGAGGGCAAGGCCCGCCACGCGGCGGCGCGGCCACTCTGGAGTGTAGAAGCGGTGCAACGCCTCCAGCATTCCTGAGGATCCCGTTTCTGCGAGGAACATCTTCGCCAGATCCTTCGGCTCGGGCTCGCCCCAGCCCTCTTCCCATGCCAGACAATTCCGCATCGCCAATCGGACGATGTGAAAGGCGGAGCCTTCGTCGCCGAAGATGTAGCCCCACCCTCCGCTCCGCGCGATCCGCCCGTCGGGACCTCGGGCAATACAGATTGCACCGGTCCCTGCGATCACGACTGCGGCAGGCTGGCCCAAGGCAGCGCCCTCTAGCGCAGCTTCCGCGTCGGTCTTCACGGTGACGGTCTCGGCGGCCACCAGCTCGGACACGATCCGGCGCTTGTCGTCCGGCCCGCCGCTCATTCCGAGGCATGCCCCACGCAGGCGCACGGATGGGGCGAGGCCGGCCTGTGCCAGCGCTCCTCCGACAGATTCGGTGATCGCCTTGCGTAGGCGCGCCTCTCCTTCGGCATGCGTGGCATGGTTGCACGGGCCACCGCTGCCCCGCCCGAGCAGCCGCCCCGAGTCGTCGGCCACTACAGCCCGCGTGCGGGATTGGCCCCCATCCACGCCAACATACAGGTGCACCGCTGTCGATCCGTCCTAGCCTGCCAGTGCGCGGCGGTGGCAGTAGCGCATAAGCAGGAGCCATTCGCGCATCTGGCGCTCCCGGAGGCCTGTCGCGCCTCCGCTGCCGCGGGCCGCGGCCTTGCACCGGTCGATGAAGTCGAATGGATCCCAGCCCCGCGCGGATTCGGCAGCCAACTGGTCCAGTACCGGGTGCCTGCCGACCCGTCGGAACCAGTACTTGGCATTGCTCCAGTCCCCCTCCTGGCGGTGCATTATGCCGTGCCAGTAGCTCCCAGACGTCGTGTGGATGCCCTGCGAGATCGTGTGGGACTCGTCCAGCGCTGAGAAGTAGAGCAGCAGCCCAGCGTGCACGCAACGGGCAAAATCTCGGCTGCGGATTTCACCCGGAGGGAACAGCCGGTCGGTCTCGAGCTTCCGCAATTCCGCGAGTTCGGGCCCGTTGGCCGGTGCCGAGGGCACTAGCGGCATTAAGCGCAAATCGTCGCCTCCAAGCGTAAGGAGCGCTCGAATGGGCTCGGTGAATTCCTCCACGCCACGGGTCATTGCGCCCTCTACCGTAGCGGGCGGCCCGGGCGGCGGTCAACGGGCGGCCCGAACGGAGCGCACCCATCGCGAGACGGCGCCGCTGCCCGCGATGGCAGCGAAGCGGCGGTCGCCGGCGCTGGGAAGCGTCCCGTGGCGGCATCTGCGCCGCAAATGGCAGCCAGGAGCGAGGAACCTCGCCAGCCGGGTGGCCCCCAAGGCTCCGGCGGCACGCTGGCGAACAGCCTCGGCCGCCGGCAACGACCCCGGCGGGTTCTCCCCTGCGGTCGGGCCAGGGCCAGAGCCACCCGCCCTTCTCTATGGCGAGCCGCACTGCGGATGGGGGCCGCCAGAGACGTGCGTGGCGCCGATGGGAGCCAGCACGTCAGGGATTACTGCGCCCCGCAAAGTCGAGAGCGCAGGGCCCTGCTCCGACGGTCCCGGCTCACGGCAGGCTTGGGACTGCTGCGGGCTGGAGTGCCGGCAGCATGGTAAGCGCCGCGAGCAGGAGGGCGAGCGCGATTGTCACAGCTGCCGATGTCCATGCCAGCACGTTGTAGAGCGGCCCGTTGGTCCACTCGTGCATCAGCTCGCGCCGGTTGACCAACACCAGGACGATGACCATGACAACGGGCAGCAGCACGCCGTTGAGGACCTGCGATAGCAGGATCATCGGAACAATGGGCAAGCCTGGGATCAATACGACACCCGCCCCAAAGGCAATTAGCAGTGTGTACAGCCAATAGAACGAGGGCGCCTCGTCGAAGTCGTTGTCCACACCGGACTCCAGGCCGAGGCCCTCACAGACGGTGTAGGCCGTGGACAGGGGCAGAATGCTCGCCGCGAACAGGGAAGCGCACAGCAGGCCTCCGGCGAACAGGGCATAGGCGGAGCCGCCGAGCGGCCGAAGGGCCTCCGCCGCCTCCGCGGCACTCTGGATCGGTCTCGGGCCGTTCTCCCAGATCGCCCCCGCACACGCGACGATGATGAAGAACGCCACCGCAGCCATCACGATGCATCCCACGACCACCTCGATGCGCGTGTCTCGGTACTGCGTTGTGTCGATGCCCTTCTCCACGACGGCTGCCTGCAGGTAGAACTGCATCCATGGCGCGACGGACGTGCCGACCAGCCCGACCAGCACAGTGACGTACGGGAGGTCCGGCAGCAGCACGGGCCGCACCGTGCTGGCCAGAGCGGCGTCCCAGTCGGGCCCGACGAGGACCGCGGACACCACGTAGGCAACGTAGAACCCGCTGGCCACCAGGAACACCTTCTCCACGCTCTGGTACGTCCCCTTGACCACAAGGCCCCAAACCAGCAGCGCCCCCAGCGGCACCGAGATGTAGCGGCTCACGGGCAGCAGCTCCATGGCGCCGGCAATTCCGGCGAAGTTGGCGGCGACATTGGTGAAGTTGACCACCAGCAGGAGCCCCATCACGACCACCGTCATGCGCAGCCCGAACTCCTCGCGGATGAGGTCGGAGAGCCCCTTGCCGGTGACCGCGCCCATGCGGGCGCACATCTCCTGGTTGACCACCAGCAGGAGAGTGATGGGGATCAAAGTCCAAAGCGGGACGTACCCCCAGCGCGCGCCGGCCTCGGAATAGGTGAAAATCCCGCCCGCGTCGTTGTCGACCATTGCGGTGATGAATCCCGGCCCAAGCACGGCCAAGAATGCGGCCACGCGGCCGCGCAGACCCTTCAGGAGGGGCATCTCCTACAGCCCGCGCTCCGTGTCGTCGCTGAGAGTGGCAATGACGTCGTCCGCTGTGATCGCCCCCTGCAAGCGCCCTTGGACGTCCACAACTGGCAGCGTGTAGAGGTTGTACTTGTCGAAAAGCTCGACGACCTCGTCCGCACGCGCGTCCATTGCAACGCGCACGGTCTTCCGGTAGGCCAGCGACAGGGCCGCCATGTCCGGCCGGGCGACCGCTAGGCGGCCGAACGGGATGGTCGCAACCAACCGTCCGCCGTCGTCGAGCAGGAACACGTGCGTCAGCCGCTTCAGCAGCGAGTCACGTCCGCGCAGGCGCCTGACAATCTCGCCACAGGTTGCGTCTGCGGGCTGGGCTAGAAACCGGGCGCCCATCATTCCAGCGGCAGTGTCGTCCTCGTAGCCGAGCATGCCCGCCACCTCGACGGCTGGCTCGCTCTCCATGTCCTCGACAATGCCCGCCCGCTCGCTCTCGCCCAGTCCGGCCAGCGCGGCCGCAGCCTCCGCCGGGTCCATTTCCTCAAGGATGTCGGCCGCCCGCTCGCTGTCGAGGGAGCGCAGGATTGCGGACCGCACCACCGGGCGCACCTCCTCCAGCGTCTCGGCCGCGAACTCTTCCGCAAGCGTCTCGAAGACGGCCTCGCGTTCCTCGGAACCCAAGTCCTCCACGATGTCGGCCAGATCTGCCGGGTGCAGCGCCTCGAGACTGTCCAGCGAGATCAGCAGCCGCAGGCGGCGCTGGGGATCGGGCTCGACGATGTTGCAGGCCTCCCAAGGGATGGAATTGGGCGGAAGGCGCTCTTGAATGGCGCGGATCGTGGCATTCGGCAGCAGGCCTTCCATGAGCCTTCGGAAGGCCCCCTGCAGGCCCACCCCCACCTCGTGCACCCACAGCTGCGAAACGCCGTTTCCGACCACGCGCAATGCCACGTCGTTGACGCGGACGACCTTGCGGCCATTGACGTCGATGATCTGCTGGTCAAGCAGGTCCTTGGTCAGCAGCAGGTGGTAGTCGTCCCCGTAGTAGGGGCTGAAGCTCTCGCTGGTGAGGTGGATGCCTTGCTCGTCAAAGCCCAAGACCTGGTCCCATCGGACGGAGAATCTGGTCCGGGCGCGTCCGAAGAGGAAGCGGGAGATCCGTCGCGGGTGCTCTCTAGGAAAGACGGCGGCCTCGCGCACCCGCCCGATGCGCGTGCCGCGCGGCCCAATAAGCCGCATACCCGTGAGTTCGGTCAGATAGACCAGACTCGGGGTGTCTGTCCGAGTGCTCTCCATGACTGGATGGCCGTGGCATGGGAGCAGGAGCGCCTGCGCCCGCGCCTAGCGGCGGCAATGCGTTCGCGACGCAACTACCAGGGTCGTCAATCATCGTTGACGCAGGATCCTCCCTGCCAACCATGATGCCCCAACGGCAGGACGGGCGCAAGACTGAGGGGTGCGCCTTCCTCTTGGAAGGCTTCGATCCGCAGGAGGCGGTTGTACTTCGCCAGCCGCTCGGAGCGCATTACGGACCCGACCTTGATGTGGCCGGCGCCGCTGGCGACGGCCAAGTCCGCAAGGAAAGAGTCCTCGGTCTCCCCGGAGCGCGCAGACACTACTGCGCCGAACCCCGCCTCGCGCGCGCGGTCCACGACCTGGAACGTCTCCGCCAGCGTGCCTGCCTGGTTCATCTTTACCAAGACCGCATTCGCGGCCCGCTCGCGAATGGCCCGCTCCAGCCTCGGCTGCGAGGTCGCCAGCAGGTCGTCTCCGATCAGTGCGCAGCGGTCGCCTAGGGCGGCGCAGGCCGTCGTCCACCCCTCCCAGTCGTCTTCGGCCAGAGGATCCTCGATGGAAACGACGGGATGGCGGGCCAGCCAGCGGCTGTACATCTCGATCATCTCTTCCCGAGCCAACCTGCGCCGTTCGCTGGCGAGTTCGTAGCGCTCGTTGCGGAAGAAGTGAGTCGCCGCGGCGTCGATCGCGATGGAAACCTGCCCGCCCGGCTCGTAGCCAGCAGCGGCAATCGCGCGCTGCATGTACTCCAGGGCCTGCTCGTTGGAGTCCAGGCGGGGTCCCCAGCCGCCCTCGTCGGCCACTCCGGCTGGAGCGCGACCGTCCCTCTCGAGGAGCTCACGCATCCGGCGGTGGATCCCAGTCGCGGCCCGCATGGCGTCAGCGAACGACCCGCAGCCGTGCGGGACGGCCAAGAAGTCCTGTAGCTCGACCTGTCCCCCGGCGTGGAGCCCTCCCGAGAGGATGTTGACCATTGGGAGCGGAATCTTGGCCGGACGCCCGCCGGCCAGCAGAAGCCACAGCGGGACACCCTCGGCCTTGGCGTGGACGCGGGCAAGAGCGCACGACACGGCAAGGATCGCGTTTGCCCCCAAGCGCGACTTGTCGGGCGTGCCGTCAAGCTCGACCATGCGGCGGTCGGCCAGCGCGCGCTCGTGGATCGGCATTCCGCACAGGGCACGGGCGATCGGGCCGTTGACATTGGCGACGGCCGCAAGCACGCCGCGCCCGTCGAAGTCGCGGGCATCTCCGTCACGGAGCTCGACGGCCTCGTGCCGGCCGGTCGAGGCGCCGGACGGCACCTGGGCTGCGGCGCGCGCGCCGTTCTCGAGGACCGCCTCGGCCTCGACGGTGGGACTTCCCCGGGAATCGAGCACCTGCAGCGCGCGGATCGCGCGAATGCGCATGCCTGCCCCGGCCATCCGTGCCCGCCTGCGAATCCGGCACGCTGCCCAATGCCGGCTCGTTCCCTTAGTATGAGAGGCAAGCTATGCAGGACTCCAAACCTTCGAGCGTGAGCCGCAGAACGTTCATCGCCGGGGCCGCGGCCGCCGGCGCCGCCAGGTCAGTACTGACTGCCAAGAGCTCCGCACGCATCGTCGGCGCCAACGACCGGCTGCACGTCGGCGTGATCGGTGCCGGCGGCAACGCCAACGGGCACATGCGCGCCCTCAAGCGGCTCGCAGGGCCGGACAACGTCGAGATCACCGCCGTCTGCGACATCTACGACCCGCGCCGGGAGGCGGCCGCGGAGTTCACCGGGGGGGATCCGTACAGGGACTACCGACGGGTCTTGGAGCGCCCCGAACTGGACTACGTCACGATCTCTGTGCCTGAGCACTGGCACGCCCGGATGACACTCGACGCGGCCGACGAAGGCCTGCACGTGTATGTGGAAAAGCCGCTGACCTACTCGATCGACGAGGGCTTGGCAGTGGTCAAGAAGGTTCGCGAGACCGGGATCACGCTGCAGTGCGGGATCCAAGGAATGTCGGACGACTCGTACGAGACGGCGGCGGGGCTGATCAAGGATGGCGCAATCGGCCCCGTGGTGATGGCGCACATCGACTACTCGCGGAACCACCGCGAGGAGTTCTGGCTCCGGGAGCCGGACCCGGACGCCAGACCCGGGGTGAACCTGGACTGGAACGCGTACCTCGGCAAGGCGCGGAAGCGCCCGTGGGATCCCGACCGGTTCTTTTCGTGGCGCCGCTACTGGGACTACTCCGGGGGGATCGCAACCGACCTGTTCGTGCACCGCCTGGCCCGAATTGTCCGCGCCTGCGGCCTCAGCGCGCCTTCGCGCGTGGTGGCCACCGGAGGGAACTACTTCTTCCGCGACGGCGCCGAGGTGCCCGACACGTTCAACGCGCTGCTGGAGTACCCGGAGGGCATGAACGTTCTGCTGGTGTCCACAATGGCGAACCAGACCAAGATCCGCCATGTCATCCGCGGCAAGAAGGGCACGATCGAGTTCAGCCGGGACGGCTTCCACATCGAGCCCGAATCCATCCACGAGGACGAGGTCCAGCCCCACATCCACAAGAAGGGCGGCCGGGAGGACATGGCCCTGCACCACCACAACCTGCACAACGCGATCCGCGGCGGCGAACCGCTGAAGTGCGACGCGCAGTTCGCATTCAACGTCTCCATGGCGTGCCAAATGGCAGTCGAGTCGTTCCGCCGCAGGAAGTCCCTGGGCTGGGACGCCCGCAGACAGCGGGTCGTCAAGACCTGAGCGGATCCTCTAGACCGGCCTGCCGCCGGACGGGGGCGGGTCAGGCTCGCGTCCAGCGCACGACGGCGTCTGGCCGACGCGACACGCCCGGCTGCAGGTCAATTCCAAAGCCCGGGGCGTTGGTGGCGCGAATCGCGCCGTGGCTGATCGGCGGCAGATCCGTGGCCAGATCCTGGTACCAGCCGTAGTAGAACGCCCGCACTGTCTCCTGGACAAGGGCGTTCGGCGCGTGCATGGACAGGTGGGTAGAGGCCGCGAGCACGACGGGGCCCGTGCAGTCGTGCGGCGCGATCGGCAGCTTCCAAGCATCGGCCATAGCGGCAATGGCCCTAGCTTCCGTCAGCCCACCGCACCAGCCAAGGTCGAGCATCACGATTCCCACGGCGCCCGTCTCGAGAAGG
Organism: Bryobacterales bacterium; assembly: GCA_028819235.1. Classification (GTDB taxonomy): domain Bacteria; phylum Acidobacteriota; class Terriglobia; order Bryobacterales; family UBA6623; genus VXMF01. The sequence goes on along the minus strand of JAPPMC010000313.1, from coordinate 33,871 downwards.
TCACGGAAGGCCGCCCTGCCGCCCAAGGTCTCCGAGGCGCACACGGGAGCGGGACTTCGCTGGGCGTACAGCCTCAGGCTCTCCAAGCTGTCCATACGGATCGGGTCCTCGTGCCAAAACGTACCGTACGGCTCGAGTGCCCGCGCGATGCGGATAGCCGCGGGCAGGTTCCAGAGCGAGTGAAATTCGACCATGATGTCCATCCGGTCCCCTACCGCGCCGCGGATCGCCTCAAACGGCCCGAGCGCCCTCTTGAGGTCACTGGGCGAGATGTGGAGGCCCGCCGACCCCTCTGCGTAGGGATCGAACGGCCAGATCTTCATAGCGGTGACGCCCTGCTCGAGAAGGCTGTGGGCCAGATCCCCAGCACGGTGCAGGAATGCGTCCAGATCCTCATACGGAAGCTCGGGCGCTTCGGGGAGGCCCCAGTTGGCCACCGCCTGGCCCGGTGCGCGAATGTACCGGTAGCCCGCGCAGGTGTTGTAGACCCGCACGCTCCGCCGGAATGCGCCGCCCAGCAACTGGTACACGGGCTGCCCCGTCGACTTCCCCCACAAGTCCCAGAGGGCAAGGTCGATGGCGGAGTTGCCGCGCATCTCCGCGCCGGTCGAGCGAAACCCGAGGTAGCCGACCAAGCTGCGTGCGATCCGCTCGACTTCCAGAGGATCCTCGCCCAAGAGCTGGGGTGCGGCGACGTCGTGCAGGTAGGTCTCGACGACAGAGGCTCCCATGAAGGTCTCCCCAAGGCCGATCAGCCCCTCGTCGGAATGCACACGGACCCAGAGCAGGTTGGGGAATTCCCCGAGGCGGATCGTCTCAAGCGCGCGGATCTTCATGGCGGATGCGAAGCTCCCGCCAGCTGGGCCGACGGCTTTACAGGGGGGTCGCCCCTGGACGCACGCACGATACCAGAGTGGCCCGGGCGCACGCCCGCCGGAGGCCCAAGGGACCGGACCCGGAGACCCGCGCGACTCTCGCCGTGACTTGCTAGACTGAACAAACCGTGAATAGAAGCGACGTGCCATCGGCCGCTCCCAGCGCCATTCCCGGACGAGGAGCTCAACGGTCCAGACCTTCGAGTCGCTCCTCGGATACCAGAGGCACCTGCCGCTTGGGCTCGCGGTGCCGGCTTGCGGGAAATCTGGTCTCCAAGGAGTCCATCGAGATCGAGGGCAGGTTCGAGGGAGATCTCAAGGCGGATGGCCAACATGTCGTCGTCGGGGAGACGGCGCGGGTGGAAGCCACCATCGAAGCGGCATCGGTGGCGGTGAAGGGCTACATGCGCGGCACGGTGGTCGGCCGGAAGCGGGCTTCGCTGGCCAAGACGGCGAACATGGTCGGAAAGCTGGCAACAGTGGAAATCCGAGTGGAAGAAGGGGCCATCTTCCGCGGCCAAGTGGACTACTTGGGGCCGTCGATGAACGAAGGATGAGTCAGCTTCCGGGCGACCGGCGGGCCTCGACGAACTTCAGCACATCCAAGTAGTAGTTCCGCACTTTCACGATCTCGAAGCCCGCGCGTTCCGCGGTGCGCACCGTCGGGCGGTTCATGGCTGGCCCGAAGCGGGCGGTGACTGCAGTGCACGCGTGAAGCATCGCATTCAGGGGTACCAGCGAACTGGCAGTGTGCTCGAACATGCGCAGCCAGCCTCCTGGCCGAAGCACGCGCCTCAGTTCGGACAGACCGGCGAGGGGATCGTTCACTGAGCAGAACGTGCAGGACGTGTAGACCTGGTCGAAGCACGCGTCTCGGAACGCCAGATTGCATGCGTCCATCTGGTGAAGGGCGAGCGTGCCTGCGTATCCGCGGGCGCGCACGGCGGCCTTGGACAGCATGCGCTCGCTGACGTCAAGGGCCGCGATCGTCCGCCCTGGCGGGAAAAACTGGAAGTCTAGGCCCGTGCCGGCGGAGAGGAACAGCACGCGTCCCGCCATGCCACGGAAGGCTTCCCGCTTGAAGGCGGCCCAGCGCCGCTCGGAGGCCCGTGCGGCTAAGGAGTCGTAGGCTGCCGCAGCGCGGTTCCACTTGGCGCGGTCGCTCAGGGGCATTGAGGCGAGCCTCTCCGGAGCATCCGGTCCAACACCGCCATACCCAAGCCCGCGGCGCAGCCGCAGGCAGCTCCGAGGGCCGCCCCCGAGAGCGAGGGCCCGCCCGCCATCGCGCCGGCCATACCCGCAAGCATGCCAGCGGCCATGATCTGCAGCATCGGCTCGAGCACGCCGAGGAACGCTGATGCCGCAACCCAACACGGCAGCGAAAGGAGCATGCCCAAGAGCATCCCCAAGGGCATCGCGGCCCAGCCCGGCCAAGCCTGGGGAATGAAGGCTCCGGTGAGGACAGCCACGACAGTGCCAGACGCCGCGCATGCGGCCAGATCGCCTGCCACGTAGCGGGCCCGCGTACCGAGCGGCTGCGCCCGGTCCAATGCCGCCTCAGGTGACGGCGGCAAGGTAGCGCTCCACCCTCTCGGGATCCTTGTGGCCCGGGCGCACCTCCAATCGGGAACTGGCATCAACGCCCCAGGGCGCGACCGCTCGAACGGCTTCGGCGGCGTTCGAGCCATCCAAGCCGCCCGCGAGGATTACCCTCCCAAACGCCATAGCCGGAACGGCACGATGCCACGCGAATGGCTTTCCCGTCCCGCCATACGCGCCGTCGTGCGCCGTGTCGAGCAGAAAGGCGTCCGCCGCGTAAGCGGCCATGGCCCTCGGGTCGAAGCCAGGACCTACGCGAAACGCCTTCCAGAGCGAGGCCGCCCCGATCGAGCGCTGAACCTCGCGGCATTCCGCCGGCGTTTCGTCCCCGTGGAGTTGGACGGCGTCGAGCGGGACAGTCCGCACAGCCTCAGCAACCCGCTCGGCTGGCTCGTTGACGAACACGCCGACCCGCAGGACACCAGCGGGGACCGCGGCAGCGATGTCCCGGGCGGTGCGAATGTCCACGGACCGCGGACTGGGCGGGTAGAAGATCATGCCGATCGCGTTCGCGCCCGCCGTGGCCGCGTGGATGGCGTCCTCAGCTGAGGTGACGCCGCAGACCTTGCGCAATGCAGGTGGCGACGGCCTCATCGCACTCAGCGTAACAGCGGGCACCGACTGACCGGATCGTATGCTGGGCAACGGTCGCGTGCCCCTCTGGAGGGGGCTGGTCGACCGGCCAGCAGTCATAGGCCCTCGCCAAGACGACTGGCAAGCGCGTCCGGCAATCGTCCGATACGCCCCAAGCTGGCCAGCCGTTCCAGATGCGCCAGCGCCTGCCTGGCCGCGAGCGGGCGCGCGGCCGGATCGAGTTCGCCGTAGACGCTGTCCAACATGGCCTCGGGTTCGCGCACGCCGTTCATCCAAGCCTGAAACACGAGCTCCTCCCGCTGTGTGCGGTGCCGGATCGCCGCACGAATCGCCCTGCCCGCGTGGCGCACCATTGTCCCGTGGCCGGGGAGGATCACTTTCGCCCCTACGCTCTCGAGAATCTTGAGGGACTCCAGGTAATCGGCCATGTTGCCGTCTGGCGGATTGATGACCACGCTGCCGGTCGCCGTCAGCATGTCCCCGCACATCAGCGTCCGGCTGCCCTCCTCGAAGAAGCAAAGATGTCCGCTGGCGTGGCCCGGCGTGTGCAGGACGCGGACCCGGAGTTCACGAGTCCCCGCGAGAGTGACCAGTTCACCCCCACCGAAGCGCCTCTCAACATGGATCCCGGATCCGGCCAGATGGGCAGCGGTGGACGCATGCGCCCAGATCGGGACGCACCACTGGCGGCGCACTGCCTCGGCGCCGGCTACGTGGTCGCTGTGATGGTGTGTCAGCCAGATGCCCCGCAAGCGGCCTGCCGCCGTGCCCAGTTCGCGCTCCACGATCCCGGACAGCGCGCGTAGGCCATCGGGGCTGTCCGTGCCCGGATCCACTAGCACGAAGTCCCCTGTACCCAGCAGCAGCGCGTTGGTGTGCGTAGCCGGCGGCAATGTCCGGGCCTTGAGCGGGATGACCCGGATTCCGGGCCGGAACTCGATGGGCCGCGGGCCATCAGGCTCGTGGGCCTCCGACCGCGACAGCCGCGCCCGACCGGCGGGCCCGTCCGACGCCAGCACGCGAATAGTCTCCAAGGTTGGCTGCGCCAAGTACACGTCGCCGGCCTCCCATCGCCGCAGCGCATGGCGCGCGGCGATCCATTCCCCGGACGCCAGCTCGCCGGGCAGCACGGACGGCTGCCGCGGCTCGCTCGGGGGCCACTCAAGGAGGAAGAACGTCGCGTCGAAGCGGATCGGCGAGAGAGGAGGCGTCACCCAGCGGCCCGCAAATGCCAGTCGGGAGACGTCAAAGGCCAAGCCTCGCGAACGCAGCCAGCCCGCCATGTCCAGCGACCCGGCCAAGAGTTCGCTGCGGGCGGTATCCACGACCGAGGCATCCGGCAGCGTTCCAGTAACCGCCAATATGCCCGCCTCCTCGAAGAGTTCCCGCAGGGCGCACGCCGGCAGGGCGGCCGGCCTCCCAGACGAGGCGTAAGCCTCGCTGCCTTCCGGGCGGCCGCTCGTGGGCGCTTCCGCGTCCGACCTCGACAGCCGGCCTCCGAGGAATGCGTGCCATCCCCCCATGAAGCGCAGGGTCTCCGACCGCTTCACCCAATAGACCTCGCAAACGCCCGACGGCCGAAGCCTCCACGGAACTACTCCCGCCGACAGCAGGGGCGGGGGCTTGCGGGCGGCGCGAGAATGCCCGGCTTGCAACGTCTGAGGTCCAGCCGGCGCGCGGCGTCAGGCCAGCGCTTCCCGGATCAACTTGCCGCCGTTGATCGTTGGACGCTCGGAACGGCCGTTGTGCAGGTAGGTGAGGCTGAGGTGGTCAAGGCCCAGCAGGTGCAGGATGGTGGCGTGGATGTCATGCACGTGGTAGGGAGACTCCTCCGCGCGCAACCCCAGCTCGTCCGTGGTACCGATGGCCTGCCCGCCCTTGATGCCGCCGCCCGCCATCCAGATGGTGAAGCCCCACGGGTTGTGGTCCCGCCCGTCGGCTTTCTCGTTGAACGGCGTGCGGCCGAACTCGCCTCCCCAGATCACGAGCGTCTCGTCCAAGAGTCCGCGGGACTCGAGGTCCGAGAGGAGGCCCGCGATGGGCTTGTCCGAGACGCCGCACCACTTCGTGTGATTCTCTTCGATCTTGGTGTGCGCGTCCCATCCGCCGCAATAGGCCTGCACGAACCTCACGTCACGCTCGACGAGCCGCCGCGCGAGCAGGAGGTTCCGGCCATACACCGCAGTGCGTTCCTGGTCCATGCCGTAGAGCCGCCTGGTGGCCTCCGACTCCTTGCTCAGGTCGACTGCCTCAGGGGCGTGGGCCTGCATGCGGAAAGCCAACTCGTAGGACTCCAGCCTGGCGTCCAGCTCGGTCTCGGTGGGATGCTTGGCTGCGTGGTAGCGGTTCAGCGCCCCGAGCAGGTCGAGCTTTCCGCGCTGCTGCCGGGTCCCGACGGCCTGCGGCGTCTCCAGGTTCAGGATCGGGGCCCCTTCCTGCTTGAAGAGCGTCCCCTGGTAACTGGCGGGCAGGAAGCCCGAGCTCCAGTTCTTCGAGCCGCCGTTAATGCGCACCTCGTCGTTGAGGATCACGAAGGTGGGCAGGTTGCGGTTGGCCGAGCCCAGGCCGTAGGTCACCCATGCGCCCATCGCAGGCCTGCCGGCGAGGATTGAGCCGGTGTTCATCTGGCAGACCGAGCCCACATGGTTGAGGCCGTCCGCCGTGCAGGATCGGACTACGGCGAGCTTGTCGGCGTGCTTGGCCACGTGCGGGTACCAGTCCGAGACCCACAGCCCGCTCTCCCCGTGCCGCGCCCACTTGCGTTGGGAGGGCATCAGAGTGTTGTGCGACGTGCCCGGCATTGCGGTCAGCGGTCTGTCGTAGGACTCCGGCAGAGGCTGCCCGGCATACGTCTCAAGCAGCGGCTTGGGATCGAAGGTGTCGAGGTGGCTGGGGCCTCCTTCCATGAAGCACCAGATCACCGACTTCGCAGTCGGAGTGTGGTGGTGCGCTCGGGCCACTAGCGGGTCGCGCCTCGCGGCGGCGGAAGCCTCGGCGCCCAGTGACGCGAGGGCCAGCGCGCCCAAGCCGCCGCTGGCCTGGCTCAGGAATGCGCGGCGGGAATTGGGCGTTCCCCTCACGAAGTGTTGCTCGGCCATGGGCTTCCCTCGTCTCATCCGGTGCGGCATCACTGGCGGTACACGAACTCGTTGGAGTTGAGCAGCATGTGGCAGAAATCCACCACGGCGGCGGCCTCATGCGGATCCATGCCGGACGGGTATCGATCCGGCAGCAGGGTGCTTTCTCCAGCCGCGGCGCGCTCGGCGATGATCTCGCGCTGGCTCTCGAAGAAGGTCAGCACGGTGTCCTTCTCCCACCCGTCCGGCTGCCTCGAGTACGCAAGCCGGAAGGCTTCGCTGATCTGCCCGTTCCTGTCAGCGCCGGCGGAGTCTAGCACCCGACTGGCCAGCCCGGCGGCCCACCCCAATGTGTGCTCGCTGTTGAGCAGGGACAGCGCCTGCTGCGGCGTCGTGGTCGCCGAGCGGCGCGCGCAGGACTCATGTGTGTCCGGCATGTCGAGCGATTCCAACATGGGGTAGCGCGAGTTGCGCCGGACGAAGACGTACACGCTGCGACGGTCCTGCTCGTGACGGCTGTCGGGCACGTCCCAGCCGCCGCGCGGGGCGGGAGCGCCCGGCGGCAGCGCCGGGTACACGCTCGGCCCGCCGACCGCCATGTTCAGGCGACCCGAGACCGCCAGCATCGAGTCACGGATCACCTCGCCCTCCAGCCGCTGCGGCGGGAAGCGCCACAGAAGCTTGTTGAAGGGATCGCGCCGGGCGGCCTCCTCTTGGTAGGCCGAGAGCTGCTGGTAGGCGTTGGAGGTCATCATCAGCCGGTGCATGTGCTTCAGGCTCCAGCCGCCGCGGCGGAACTCCCCCGCCAGCCAGTCCAGGAGTTCGGGGTGCGTGGGCCGTTCTCCCATCAGCCCGAAGTCGCTCGGCGTACGGACAATTCCTTGGCCGAAGTGGTGGTGCCAGAGGCGATTCACCATCACGCGCGCCGTGAGCGGGTTTTCGGGGCTGGTCAGCCATCTGGCGAGCGCGGTTCGGCGACCGGAGGACCGGCCATCCGCAGTGGGCGCGTAGCGAGCGGGATCTGGCGCCAGCAGCGTCAGGAATCCCGGCTCCACAGTTTCCAGCGGAGCGGCGTAGTTCGCCTGCGAGAGGATGTGCGTCTCGGGCGCCTTTGGCCCGAGCTCGCGGATGCCCATTCCCAAGGGGAGCTCGACCGGCTTGAGGTGGTCCAAGGCGGCCAGCTGCTCCTGCAGTTCGCCGTAGCGCTGCTTGGCCTCGCCTTTCAGGCTGCCGGCCAAGCGCTGGTCGTTGTGATAGCGCATCTGCCACATGTGGTGCTGGAACAGCAGCCGCTCGTACATCGTGCGCTGCGACTGGTTCTTGCGGAACGCCTCTTGCGTCTCGGGGGCACGCCTGTTGACCTGAGTGTCGAATGCGTCGCGCCGCTTTGCCCCAAGCAGCTCGTCGATCTCGGAGCGAATGGCGCGGGTGGCCTCTTCCCACTGCTCCTGCTGCTGCTCGCGCCTCCTGCGATCGGGCTCGCTCATCAGGTGGATCGCGTTGTCGGCGGAAACATTGGTGAAGAAGGCCTGCAGCCGGTAATAGTCCGATTGCAGGATCGGGTCGAACTTGTGGTCGTGGCACTTCGCACAGCCGTAGGTCAGGCCCAGGAAGACGCTTCCGACCGTGTCGGTGATGTCCAGCAGGATCTCCTGTCGCCGCTGCATGAGGATCGCGGCGTTCGACTCGTCCGGATAGTGGCGGTTGAAGCCGGTCGCGATGCGTGCGAGGGGGTCGTTCGGCCAGAGCTCGTCGCCGGCGATCTGTTCGTGCACGAAGCGGTCATAGGGCTTGTCGGCGTTCAGCGCGGCGATGACATAGTCGCGGTAGCGCCACGCGTTCGGGCGGGTTTCGTCGGACTTGAAGCCCTCGCTCTCCGCGAAGCGGGCCAAGTCCAGCCAGTGCCGGGCCCAGCGCTCGCCATAGCGGGGAGACGCCAGCAGCCGGTCGACCAGCCTGCCGAAGGCATCCGGCGATGAGTCCGCCACGAACGCCTCCACTTCCGCCGGTGTCGGCGGAAGCCCGTGCAGGTCGAAGGTCGCCCTGCGGATCAGCGTGATCCGTTCTGCGGCCGGCGAGAGCGACAGGCCGCCGGCCTTGAGACGGGCCTCGACAAATGCGTCGACCGGGTGGCCTGAGCGCCCCGATGGCGGGACTTCGGGCTCTAGCGGCTGAAACGCCCAGTGGCTGCGCTGGTGCTCCGGGAAGGGGGAGTCGGTCGGGATGCTCGCGCTGAAGGCTGGACCGGCCAAGGTTAAGGCCGCCAAGCCGCACGTGAGGGCGATTGCAGATAGTAAGTGCATTGGCAGTGTTCCCCGGCCGCGCCAGACTCAGCCCGGAGCACCCCCAATATCCGCTGTGGCGATATATGTTGTCAAGGCCCCCTGCGGGAACGGCACCGGTAGGGCCACCCGTCCGAAGTCTCCCGGCCGGGTCGAATTCCTGAGCCGCCTTGCGCTGTGCCCCTCCTTGTTGTGGGCGGGTTCACTATGGACGCTGCCGGCGGCCTATCCTAAAGGCAGCCTAAAACATGGGTCGTCGCATCGATCGCCAAATGTGCAGAATTGGGCACTGCAGCGGGTTTTCGAACTTGCGAACGGTGAGCTTCGCGCGACGTCGCATCCTTTGCCAGCCAAGCGCGAACACACCGCCGAAGCTTCGGGCCGTGGCCCAGCCGCAGCGGAGCAGGCAAACGGGGGGTATCTCTGATGGCCCGTCGTAGGGGACGTGCGGGCAAGCGACCGGCCAAGCTGCGCCCTCGCCGGAAAGGTGTAAGCGCCCGCAGGGATGCGAGTGCCGCGGAGACTGCCCCCGCACGGAGACTGGGACTGGTCGCCGCTGCCGCGGCGGCCGCAGTGCTGGTTTGGGTGTGGGCAACCGGAAGGTCGACGGCTCCCATAGAGAGGCCACCGTGGTCGAGTCAAGCGGCCAGCTATGTCGACCCGGCGGCCTGCACGGGCTGTCACTCTGACATCTGGGAGACCTACCGCACAACGGGCATGGGACGCTCCTTCCGGCGGCTTGGCCCGGACTCGGCGGCAGCGGGTCTGCGAACCGGGGGGAGCTTCTACCATCCGGCCTCCGACCGCCACTACGTTGTCGAAGACCGTGGCGGAAAGCTAGTCCAGCGACGCTTCCAGAGAGATCCAGCCGGACGCCAGGAGAACGTGCTCGAGAAGGAGATTCACTTCGTGATGGGCTCGGGAAACCATGCGCGGACCTTCATCCACATGGCCCCTTCCGGAAAGCTGGTGCAGCTTCCACTGGGATGGTACTCGCAGGACGGCGGAATCTGGCGCATGAGCCCGGGGTACGACCGGCCGAACCATGACGGCTTCCAAAGGGTGATCTCCTACGACTGCATGTTCTGTCACAACGGATATCCCGATGTGCCCAGCGGAAGCGACCGGCCGGGCCGGAGGCCCGTCTTCCCCGGCAATATTCCGGACGGCATCGACTGCCAGCGCTGCCACGGTCCTGGGTCGGCGCACGTCGAGGCCGCGACCCGCGCCGAGACCGACACCGATGCCGTTGCATCGTCGATCACGAACCCCGCGCGCCTTGAGGTCCAGCGACAGCGGGAGGTCTGCTTCCAGTGCCATCTGGAGACGACCAGCCGACCCCTGCCGAACATCGTGCATCGCTACGGCCGCGGATACTTCTCCTACCGGGCCGGCGAACCGCTGCAGGACTACGCGATCTACTTCGACCACGCACCCGGATCCGGCTGGGAGGACAAGTTCGAGATCAACCACTCTGCCTATCGATTGACGCAGTCGCGCTGCTTCACCCAGGCAGCCGACGCCATCACGTGCACCACCTGCCACGACCCGCACAAGCCGTCGGGCACTCCGGAGGCGGCGCGGCGCTACGACCGGGAATGCCTCAAGTGCCACGAGGGCGGTTTGGCGAGTCTGGGCTCGGGCGGGGCGCACGCTTGGCGGTCGGACTGCACGGATTGCCACATGCCAAAGCGCCGCACGGACGACGTCGTGCACGCGGTGATGACAGACCACCGAATCCAGTCCAAGCCGCCGCCCGGACTGCTGGCCCCGAAGCGCGAACGCAGCAGCCTGGCAGAGACGGGCTACTCCGGGGAGGTCGCCTTGCACTACCCCGCGGCCCTTCCGGACGGGCGGGACGACCTGTACCTCGCGCTCGCCCAAACCGCGCAGGGATCCAATCTCGACGCCGGGATCGCAAGGCTGGAATCGGCCATCGTCCGCCACCGTCCCCCGGAGGCGGGGTTCTACTTCGAACTCGGGGTGGCCCTTGAAGAGAAAGACCGGCTGCGGGAGGCCGCGCGCTGGTTTGAGCGGGCCGTATCGGCGGATCCCGGCTTCACCCTCGCGTGGATTCGGCTCGGATCGGCTCTCTCGAGGTCGGGCGAATACGCCGAAGCAGAACTGGCGCTGCAGCAGGCCGCCGCGCTGGATCCGCTGGACGCACGGATCCCGAAGGAGGTGGGCATGGACCTCGCCCGCCAGGGACTGTACCAAGAAGCGGCGGAGGCCAGCCGATCGGCGATCTCTCTGGACCCGGATCTGCCGGAACTGCACAACAACCTGGGGGGCGCCCTCGCCGAACTGGGCCGTGTTGACGAGGCCGAGGCTGCCCTGCGGGAGGCCGTCCGCCTGCAGCCGGACCTTGCCGAAGCCCGCTTCAACCTTGGCGCAGTGCTGGCCGGCCGCGGGGAAGCAGCAGGTGCCGTGAGGCAGTGGCGCGAGGCCGTGCAAAGCGACCCGGGGTACGCGATGGCCCGCTACAACCTAGCTGTGCTCCTGGCCCGGGACGGAAACCACGATGCCGCGATTGAGCATCTGGACGCCGCGCTGCAGGCCGAGCCAGGATTTGCGCGGGCCCGGGACTTGAGGGAACAGATGGCTGCCGCTGCCGGACAGACCCTTGTCCCGAGCTTACGACCGTGAGGTTCACACCAACAAGCCGCTTGCTCGGGCCGCCGAAGAGCGGCCCGACATGCTAATCGCGTTCCGGAGGCACGCTGCCCTCAACGGCCCGATGGGCACCGGTTCCGATGGCGAGCACATCGCCCGGCTGTAGGCTAGCCGAATCGGCGAAACGTCTTAGCTATGGTGGCCTGCCTGTGCCCTGGAGATTTCGCCCTTGGAGCTTTGCGCCTAGCCAGCTAGCGCGCGATTCAATTTGACAGTGTTCTTCGGTCTCCGCGAACATCGAATTGCAGGTCGCCAGTCGGCTTGATCGTCGAGAACCGGATCTGCAGTGGAACGGCGAGAAGGCGCTCGATGCAAGTCTTTCCGAATTGGGCGACCCAGCTCCCCCGACTTGTCCTGCCTATTGCTCATGCAGCCAACGTGGCAGGGTGGGCTAGACGTGCCTTGACGGCACCCGTGCGCTCGGCTAGGCGAGTGCTGCCACTGGCCGACGAGCGACGGACCCCCGGAGCCATGACTTCGTCGCAGTTAGTGAACGAGGGGCCACAGGCATCCGTGCCTGCAAGCGCGAACGTCGTCCAGGGAGGTGTGGAGCGGCGCCATTGGCACGCGAAGTTCGTGGAGTACGGCGCGCGCGGTGCCCTTGCAAAGGAAGCTCTCGGGGCTACGTGCGGTCAGCCAAGAATCTTGCCGACGGCGCCATGCCGCACCGGGATCTTGACATACGCCGCCCGCTTCGCCATCATGCCGCCAGCCCTTTGGCGCTGCTGCCGATCCCGCAGAATGCACGGTCCAGAGCACTGTAGGCACTGCGCCGCGCGACAGGGAGGGTTCTAATGATCCGTCGAATCCAGGTACTTCGCTACCGGTGTCTCCGGTACGTGGACATTTCGCTCGGCAGATTCCAAATGCTGATCGGCCCCAATGCGAGCGGCAAGAGCACGCTATTCGATAGCATCACCTTTCTGAGCGACCTGGTTCGTGACGGCGTTGAGAAGGCAGTCGGGGAACGCACTTCCGACTTCCGGGACCTAGTGTGGGGGCGGTGCCCAGACAGTGGCTTCGAGTTGGCCGTTGAGCTGAACGTGCCGGAAGAAGTCCGCGCTAGGCTCCCGCCACAGAGGGATTACGAGGTGTTCCGATACGAAGTTGCGATTGGAGTAGACAAGCGAGGCGCGCGGATAACGTCGGAGCGAGGTCTCCTGATGCCGCTGGCCAAGCCTAGGGTGTCGCAGGGGAAGTTGTTGTTCCCGGATCCTCCCCAACCTCCGTCCACGATACTGGTCGGTGGCCGGAAGCGGGGGATGAGAACCATAGTGAGCAAGTCTTGGAAGGGAACCGACAGCTATCACATCGAGACCACCCCCAAGGCAGGCCGGGGTTGGGTGACGACCATTGCCTTCGGGCCCTACCGCTCCACTCTGGGGAACCTTCCAGAGTCTCCGGGCAAGTTTCCGATGGCGACGCTCGTTAAGCGCAAGCTGGAGACTGGAATCAGGCAGGTAATTCTAAACAGCAGTGCCATGCGGCGGGCCAGTCCGCCGAGTTACGGTACCGTTGGACTTGCCGACGATGGATCAAATCTGCCATGGGTCGTCAAAGACCTCCGCGACCAGCACCCAGAGAGCTTCCACGAGTGGCTCGGTCACGTGCAGACCGTTCTCCCAGATCTTGCCGATCTCTACGTAGAGATCCGACCCGATAACCGGCACGCGAATATCGTGCTGCGCTATCGGACGGGCGTAGACGTGCCATCTTGGACAGCCTCTGACGGGACGATGCGTCTGCTAGCGCTCACGCTAATCGCCTACTTGCCTGACAATCAAGACACCTATCTCCTCGAGGAGCCGGAGAACGGCGTTCACCCCTTGGCGATCCAAGGAATCCGGGATTCTCTCTGGTCCGCGTATGACGCCCAGGTTCTGGTGACTACTCACGCCCCGACGTTGCTAGCGTTGATCGACCCAAGAGAAGTCCTGTGTTTCGACAAGGACGCGGAAGGGGCCGCCGATATTGTTCGTGGCAAAGACCACCCCGCGCTAAAGGACTGGCAGGGGGAGATTGACATGGACATCCTATTCGCGAAGGGCGTCGCCGGATAACCCTGATGGTGCCGGAAAACGGGCTCGTTGCTCTCGTTGCAGACAAGGACATTGAGGTAGCGTTGTCAAAGGTGTTTAGCCGACCAGACGCTCTCGGAATCCAGCGATTTCAATACGAGATCCTTCGGCATCCGCACAGGGACAACGGATGTCGTGCGCAGGCCGCCAACTATCTGAGGCAGTATCTCCGCAAGTGGAAGCATGCCCTCGTCGTCTTCGATCGACATGGTTGCGGCAGTAGCGATCCGCGCGATGAGATTGAAGTCAGAGTGGAGCAGGCGCTGTCGGAAAACGGTTGGGAAACTAGAGCGCGGGCCGTAGTTGTCAACCCGGAGTTTGAAGCGTGGGTGTGGTCTGGTTCGGCGCACGTCTCGCGTGGACTGGGATGGGGCGGCGACTACACGCGACTCCGGGCCCGTCTAATGGAGGCGGGTCTCTGGCCTAGCGGTGAACCGAAACCGCCCGATCCCAAGGAGGCCGTGGACTTTGCGCTCTTAACTGCTCCGCGTACCACCCGGATACGGCGGTCCGCCAGAATCTTCGGCGAAATCGCCGATCGCGTGTCCCTGCACGGCTGCAACGATCCCGCGTTCCGGAAGCTCTGTGCCACGCTTGAAGGCTGGTTCGGCTCGGGGGAGAATTGATGACATCGCACCCAGCCACTGCGACACAGCCCAGCAGGCTAGATACTCTTCATGGCCTGAAGTCAGTCGGATCGGCCAAGTGCGCGGCTGTGGGAAGCCGTAAGCCCGCAGCCGGACCTTGCCGACGCTCGCTTCAGCCTTGGCGCAGTGCTGGCCAGCCCTGGGGAAACGGCAGGTGCCGGGAGGCAGTGGCGCACCGCCGTGCGAAGCGACCCAGCGTACGCGATGGCCCGCCAAAACCTGGCTGTGATCCTGGCCCGAGACGGAAACCGCGATGCCGCGATTGAGCATCTGAACGCCGCGCTGCAGGCCGAGCCAGGGTATGGGCGGGCGCGGACCTTGAGGAAAGATCTCTTAGCTGGTGTTCGACAACACCGGCAGGAATTGGCGTAGGAGACCTTCATCGCAAAGTTGCATCTACAGGCGGAACCCTCCTCGATCCATCAGGAAGCCTAGGCGCTGGAGCCAGTGCTGGCAGCGCGGCGATGGCAGTTCCGTTGGCGTGCGATCTGGCTCGCACCTACGGCAGAACGGCACCTGTCCGACCGGGAAATATATGATGGGCGCTATGCCCGGCGCGCCCCGCATCTTCGCCGTCACGCTGCTGTCGCTGTCCACCGCGGTCGCTCTGGCCGCCAGCGACGAGGCCCTGAACGGGCGGTGGATGATCGAGCCCCTTGGCGAGAATGCCGGCCGTGTGCTCTGGCTGGAGGTGAACGGGGTCGGGCGGGGTCCGATTTCGGGCTTCATGGTTGGCGGCGGCCCCGGCGGGCAGCTCGATCCAATCCACGATGCGCGCATTGAGCAAGGCCAGCTGCAGTTTCACCTTGAGCGGCGCTTCCGTCGGGACCCGCAACGGATCGTGCGCACGCCCGTTACCGTCGCCCTCCGCGACGGCGTGTTGCATGGGGTAGCGCACCGACAGCGAAACTCTCTTCTCTGGATCGGACGCCGCGCACCAGTCATCCGGGATCGCGACGACGGCTCGTGGAAGCCGGGACGCCCCGTCGTTCTGTTCGGCGGGAAGAACACGGAGGGATGGCATACACTCCGTCCCGGCCGGGAAGACGGTTGGTATGTCGAAGACGGCGCCCTGAAGAACCACGACGGCGCTGACGTGCTAGTTTCCGACAGGAAATTCTGGAACTTCCGACTTGAGGCGGACTACCGGGTGCATGCCGGCATGAATGGCGGCATCGGACTGCGAGGGCGTTACGAGATCCAGATCTTGGACGACCACGGACAGCCCGCCAGCGACCACGGGAACGGCGCCCTCTATGGCCGCATCGCCCCTTCAGCGAACGCCAGCCGACCCGCTGGCGAGTGGCAGACGCTGGACGCCCGCCTTGTGGGCCGGGAACTCTCGGTCACGCTGAACGGCGTCCCGACAATTGAACGCCAAGTCATTAGTGGCTTCACTGCGATGGCAACGGACTGGCGTGAGGGCCAGCCCGGCCCGATCTCGCTGCAAGGTGACCACGGCGCCGTCGAATTCCGCCGAATCGTCGTTACGCCGCTGGAAAAGTGACGGCATACCCGTCGCCGACCAGAGTCGCGGCCCTCGTAGTCGCGGCCATTCTGCTCCTGCACCTAGTTCCGCTCGAACGCCGGGGCTTCGTCGGCCCTGACGAACCACGCTATGCGTCCATCGCAAGAGAGATGGCGGAGTCCGGAGACTGGGTCACTCCACGCCTGTGGGGCGAGCCCTGGTTCGAGAAGCCCCCGATGCTGTTCTGGCTCGGAGGCCTGGGCCATCTTGCGGGCGCGGACAGTCTAACGCGGCTTCCGGTCGCCCTCCTGTGCTTGGCATTCCTTGCCTTCTTCCACTGGAGGGTCCGCCGCAGCTTTGGCCGTGAGACGGCCATCGTGGCGGCGTGCCTCCTCGCGACGGCAGCCGGCTGGGTCGCCTGCGCCGATGCGGGCATCGTAGACGCTCCCTTGACAGTGTTCGTCTCGGCCGCGCTGCTTTGCCTCCTTGACTGGCCGAAGGCCGACGGCGCAACCTCGGCTGCCGAGCGTGCCGCCTTCGGCGGCCTGCTGGGCATGGCGGCGCTCAGCAAGGGGCTCGTGGGCCCAATGGTCGCGGCCCTCGCTGTCCTCCCCACGCTTGTCGGCCAGCCGCGCAGGCTCCGAGAGCTGGCTGGGCCCCTTCCCTTGGGGGCGTTCTGCGCCACATGTCTTCCGTGGTACGCCGCCTGCTACCTGGCGAACGGGGACGGATTCGTGAGGGAATTCCTCGTGCGCCACCACTTCGAGCGCTTTGTCAGCTCATCCCTGCAGCACGTGCAGCCGTGGTGGTTCTACGCTCCTGTGCTGGCACTATTCATGCTGCCGTGGACGCCGCTGCTGGGTTCGCTGCGCTGGCACACGATCGCGGGGGGCCCGAGACGGCGCTTCCTGGCGTGCTGGGCGCTCGGCCCGCTGGTGTTCTTCTCCCTCTCGGTGAACAAGCTGCCAGCCTACGTGCTGCCTGTACTGCCGCCGCTGGCGGTCCTGTTGGCGCTGCGCTGGAAGGAGCGGCCGTCGCGACCGCTCCTGGCCGCGTCGGCAGGCGTGCTCTTGCTGCTGCCACTTGCCGGCGCCCTGCTACCCGACGCGCTCGCCGACGGGGTCGGGAGGGCTTGGGGTCGGCTCGACAGCGGCACGCTGGCGGGCTCGGCCGCTCTCGGAGCGCTCTTCGCTGCACTCGGGGCGTGGTCCTGCGCGCGGCTGCCCGCGAGCATAGCCGCGCCGGCCACGGCCGCGACCGTCGCATTGGCTCTGGGCGTGCTGAAGCATCAGGCCTATCCGGCCATCAGCGCGCAGGCCGGAGCGAGGGAGTTCGTCAGGGCTGAGCGGGGCCGGTTGCAGGACGCGTGCATCGGCGACGTGCGCCGGCACTACTCCTACGGCATCCGCTTCTACACGAGAGATCAGGTCCCGGAGTGCCAGCGGGAACCGGCCGAACTGCGTGTGGAGGGCGATCCGCCAAGAATCAGCCGCGTCCAAGTCCCGGAGGGGGTTGGACGCCCTCCTGCGCTCTGACTGGGGCCCGGCCTACGCTAGGTCGGCCATCACTTCGTCCAGCGCACTCTTGGGCGGGCGCAGCCGATCCTGACCGATCTGCGCCAGTGGGGTGTCGTCCAGGTTCAGCAACTCGGTGAAGCTCGGCTCCTGGGTGTTGACGTAGAGCACTCCCGTGAGCACCTGGCCCTCCTTGTTGGCCAAGTGGATGCGGTCCAGCGCCCCGATCCGGCTCGTGGGATCGTAGTCCGCCTCGAGCTTCTTGAGCCGCAGCGTAGAGCCGTCGTGCAGCTCCACCTCGTACTCGGCCCCCGGGGCCACCTCGCCCTGGAGATGGATCTCTTCAAAGTGCGGGACGAACCCGATCGACTGCAGCGGAACGTTGTGCTCCCGAACGTACTTGTAGCTCTTCGTAGAGCCGACGTGGTCGTTGAAAGTCACGCAGGGCGAAATCACGTCGACCACAGCAGTACCCCGGTGTGCCAGCGCCGCCTTGATGATCGCCTGCAGCTGCTTCTTGTCCCCGGAGAAGGAGCGAGCCACGTATGTGGCCCCTAGCTGCACCGCGAGACCGCAGGTGTCGATCGGCGGCAGCTCGTTGGCGATTCCGGACTTGGCCTTCGAGCCCAGAGTGGCGGTGGCCGAGAACTGGCCCTTGGTGAGGCCATAGCAGCCGTTGTCCTCAATGATGTAGACGATCGGGACGTTGCGCCGCATCATGTGCACGAACTGGCCCAGCCCAATGGAGGCGGTGTCGCCGTCCCCCGAAACGCCGAGGGCCAGCAGCCCCTTGTTGGCCAGCATGGCGCCGGTGGCCACCGCCGGCATTCTCCCGTGGACGCTGTTGAACCCGTGGGACATGCCCAAGAAGTAGGCCGGCGACTTGGACGAGCAGCCGATGCCCGAAAGCTTGATGACCTGCGTGGGGTCGATGCCCATCTCGAAGAAGCACTCGATAATGCGCTCGGAGATGGAATTGTGGCCGCACCCTGCACAAAGCGTCGTCTTGAGCCCGCGATAGGGGTCGACAGTGAGGCCGATGCGGTTCGGCGCCGGCTTCTTGCGGGCGCGCCTAACGGTGGCAGTCCTCACAGCTGCTCCTTCTCGACGATTGCGTCGGTGATCGTGCGCGCGTCCAGAGGAAGCCCTCCGAAGTAGCAGACGCTGCGCAGGTGGCTGTAGTCCTCCGGGAACTGGCGTCGCAGCAGCCGGCGCAGCTGGCCGTCCCTGTTCTGGTCAACCACATAGACCCGGTCATGGCTGGCGATGAACCTCTCGACGGCTTCGCTGAACGGCCATCCGCGGACGCGACAGTAGGCCGTCTCGAAGCCGTACTCATCGCGCAGCTGGGTGCGGGACTCGCGAACGGGCTCGTGGCTTGTGCCGGCCGCCAGCACACCGACGCTGGCTCCGGGACGATCGTCGATGACCGGTTCCGGCAGCCAGTCTCGGGCACCCACCAGTTTGCGCTTGATTCGGCTCAGGTTGCGGATCCAGTCGTCCTCCCGCTCGCTGTAGTTGGCGTCCTCGTCGTGCCCGGTGCCGCGGGCGAAGTATGCCGCCTGCGGGTGGCGGTTGCCCGGTACGGTCCGGTAGGTGATTCCGTCGCCGTCGATGTCGCGGTAGCGGCCCCAATCGCCCCTCAGGCGCTCGATGTCCGCCTCGCTGAGCAGCTTGCCGCGGTCCATGGGCCAGTCGGGGTACTCGAACTTGTCGGCAACCCAGTAGTTCATGCCGAGGTCCAGGTCCAGCATCACGAACACCGGAGTCTGCAGCCTCTCGGCCACGTCGAAGGCGCGGGCACTGAAGTCGAAGCACTCCTCCGGGGTGGAGGGGATCAACAATGGGTGAATGGTGTCGCCGTGCGAGAGGTCAGCGGCCGAGATGAGGTCGCCTTGGGACGTGCGGGTCGGCAGACCAGTGGACGGCCCCATGCGCTGCACATCGATCAGGACCATCGGAATCTCGGCGAAGTGCGCCAACCCTACAAACTCGGACATCAGCGAGATGCCCGGCCCGGCCGTGGTGGTCATCGCCCGAGCCCCGGCCCAGCCCGCTCCAACGGCCATTCCGATCGAGGCAAGCTCGTCCTCCGCCTGGACGATTGCGAAGGTCGCCTTCCCCGTGTTCTGGTCTGTACGGAATCGCTTTAGGTATCCCTGAGCAGCCTCAGCCAGCGACGACGAGGGCGTGATCGGATACCACGTGATCACCGAAACGCCTCCGAAGACGGCTCCCAGCGCCGCCGCTGCGTTGCCCTCGACGATGATCTTGCCACGGTTCGCATCCATGCGCTCAAGGCGGTAAGGGTCGCGCTTGACAAGGTTGCGGGCGGACCACTCGAAGCCTGCGACCGCGGCGTCCCAGTTGATCGCGGCGGCCTTCGGCTTGGTCGAGAACTGCTTGTTGATCGCGCCGCGGATCTCCTCCATGTCGATCCCCAGCAGCCACGCCAATACACCGTCGTAGACCATGTTGCGAACGAGCTTTCGCAATCTGGGCACGGGACAGACGGGGACCGTGAGCCGATCGAACGGGACGGGGTAGTAGCACAGGTCGTCGCGCACGGAATCGAGCGCCAAGGGCTCGTCGTAGACCACCGTCCGACCGGGCTCCAAGCCCTGCACGTCCCTGAGCGCCGTCTCCGGGTTCATCGCGACCAGCAGGTCGATTTCCTTCTTGCGCCCGGTGAACCCGGCCTTGTTTGCCCGGATGGTGTACCAAGTCGGCAGGCCGGCTATGTTTGACGGGAACAGGTTCTTGCCCGAGACCGGAACGCCCATGTGAAACAGGGCCCGCAGCAGGACCAGGTTGGAGGACTGGCTTCCCGAGCCGTTGACCGTTGCGACCTGGATGCTGAAATCGTTGACGACTTCCGAGCGGGCTTGGTATGCAGTCTCCCCTGCGGGAGACGGGCTGACGGCTTGCATGGTTCAGACCAAGTGGGGACGATTGCAGGCTGAAGGGCCGAGCACGTTGGCAGGGCCGCAGTACAAGACCCCCAGTCAGTCGCGCCGGACCGGCGGACAGTTCCGCTTCAATGTTAGCAAATCACGTGCGACTACCGGCGCGCTTCGGCGCTCTGGCCAGCCCCCGGGGTGGCCTGCGCCCCTCGAATCTGTGCTGAGCGAGAAGTCCGACGAGGCGCCTCGGCTCGGGTGCCGGCGCTCGCTAGAATTGGGGGTTAGGGCGGTGCCCGCCCCGCCCACAGCAGGCCGACGCGCCCGAACGCGCGGCGCCTTCCCGCCATGCTAGAGCACGTTCCTCCGCCGGCCACTAGGGACAGCCCGCCCGGGGAGATGGCCGCGCGGCGCCGCCTTGAGGCTGCCTTCGCCTCGGCTGCACAGGCCTACGGGTTCTCGGAAGTCGCCACGCCGATGTTCGAACGCGCCGACCTGTTCGGCGCGCGGTCAGGCCGGGAGATCAAGAACTCGCTCCTGACGTTCCATTGCGACCACGAGGAGTACGCGCTGCGGCCGGAAATGACGGCCCCGGTGTGCCGCATGGTAGCCTCGGGGGCCTTGGATCGGTTCCCGGGGCCTCACAGGCTCTATTACGTGGCGCCGTGTTTTCGATACTGTCGCCCGCACTCGGGAGGGCGGCGCGAGTTCACCCAAGCCGGAATTGAGGTCCTCGGCGACGCGCACCTGAGGGCGGATGCGGAGGTGATCGCAGCGGGCCACCGTTTCCTCACATCGGCAGGGGCAAGCGACCTGTCCGTTAAGGTTGGCACGGCGGGAGTCTTCGGGTCGCTGCTGCCCGGCGACCTTGGGGCGGACGACACAGCCGCGGTAATCGGCCACCTGGACCGACTGGCGGCCATTCGGGAGCGCTGCGCTGACGCAATCGCCGGGCGGGACGTCCTGCTGGAAGAGCAGTTGCGCGCCGACAGGCGCGATCTCGCTACCGTCCAAATGCAGTGCGGCTACGCGGGCAGGCACGCAATCGCCGATCGGCCGCTCTCCGAAGGGCGCGCGGTCGCCGAGGTCCTGGCGGCCGAGGCGGCCGACACGTACCGCTACCTGTGGACGGCTGAGGGATACATGCCGGACGAGACGGCCGACCAGCTGCTCGAGACAAGTGCCATCCAAGGTGCGCCCGGCGAAGTGGACCGCCAGGCCAGCGAAGTGCTGGCGGGGACGCCGGCATTGGGCGCGGTGGCCGAGCTCCTGACGCTCTGCGCGCTGCTAGGGCACTACGGGATCGAGAGCGTGAAGATCACGCTCGGAATCGGCCGCGGACTCAACTTCTACACGGGCCCAGTCTTCGAGATCGCGAGCGGGTCCGCCAAGCTATGCGGCGGAGGGCGCTACGACGGTCTCGTCGAGCTGTTCGGCGGACCGCCGACGCCAGCGACCGGCTGCGCAGTCCGGCTCGACTCACTAAGGGACCTCGGGTATGGGGATTCCGGGGCCGCCGCCGCTAGCGGCATCAGAATGGTGGGCGCAACCGGGTCCGACGAAGCTTCGGCGATCCGGCTCTCGGAAGCGCTGCGGGACAGGGGAGTGCTCGTGGGCGCTCCCGGGGCACCGGTCTGGACGGTCGACGGATCAGCGGTGCGGGCACCCGGCGGAGCCCTAATGGAAGCGACGACGGGAGCAGTCTTCGAGACCCTGCGGCAGGCCGGAGGAACGGTCCAGCCCTCAAGGGTGATCCCATGAGCAGCATTCGCTTCGCCCTCCCGAAGGGCAGTCTTGAGAAGAAGACGCGGGCGTTCCTTGAGCGCGCCGGCATTGATCCCAAGGGGTATGCCGACGGTACGCGCGGGTATCGGCCGGAACTGGGGATCGAAGGGGTGCAGACCAAGATGATGCGGCCCCAAGAGATCCCCTACATGCTGCAGGCCGGGTACTTCGACCTCGGGATTTCCGGGATCGACTGGTACTTCGAGAGCGAGGCCTCCGCCAATGTCGAGGATTTGGTTGACCTAGGGTTCGGCCGGGTGGACATTGTGCTGTGCGTCTCGGACAAGTGGCAGGAGGTTCGCTCCGCGGAGGACCTCTTTGCGAAGTTCGTTGATTCGACCGGAACGCAGCCGCTGCGCATCTGGACGGAGTACCTAAACCTGACCGAGATGCTCATCCGGCAGTACACGGATCTGGAGCCCTCGCTATACAGCCCCTACACCCGTTTGGGAGTGGCCCGCAGCGGGGCTTCGCCAGTGGCGATCTTTCACTCGTTCGGCGCGACGGAGTCCAAACCGCCCGAGGACGGTGAAGCCATCGTCGACAACACCGAGACGGGCAGTACATTGCGCGCCAACGGCCTCAAGATTGTCCACAAGGTGTTGGAGGGGTCCACAGCACACCTGCTGGCGAACCGCAGGGCACTCCGCAACCGCGACAAGCGGGAGGCGATCCATCGCGTGCGAGAGAAGCTTGCAGCCGCCGCCCCAACTCCGTTCGACGAACAGCCAGCATTCGGGCATATCTGAGATGCCGAGGGGCGCTCCCGCGCCAACACATGTTGGGTAGCCCTGAGCCGGCCGGCACTCGCGTGCTGGTACCTTTCCGGGTGCCAGTGGAGTTGCACCAGCCCCTTGCACGCGGCAGCCGCACGCAGGTTCCCGATTGCCTTGTCCTGGCGTTCCCGTTTCCACGGGTGCAGTGCCAACTCGGGACGGCCAGGGTGTCTTGGCACAATGCAGTCTGCAACCATTCGCGCGTCGAGTGTTTCAGCATGCGGAGTCGGCTGCACAGTAAGGCCACTCCACACGCTCCGTTTGTTCTGATCTCCGATTCACCGCTAGAACGACACACAACCGTATGTGATCGTATGGTACGATCAGTTCCCGGTCTCGGACACCTGTCTCAGCCATTGCTCATTACCCGGGGCGAACGGTCGCAACTATGTCTTGGGCAATTGGACGGGTTCACGAAGAGACGATCCAGCACTCGCCAATTCGTGTCTTGTAGCACGTACCAGAAGTTCGAAGTTGCTGCCAACTCCGCGTCGTTGACCCCAGTGGAAGCAAATGCCGCCACCGCACTTCCACTTCCCAAGACTTCAAGCGTCCCACTTTCTCTCTACACCTCTAGCGCCAGTCACCAGTTTCCAAGAATGCGTGATGCTCGCAGTGCGTCCGCCTTCACTGGTGCGAGGTCATCCGTCCCGCCGCGACCTCGCATCTTGGTCTCACGGCTGCTCAACCAAGTCCCCCACTGGCTCTCTTTCCAGATGCTAGGCCCACGCCCATATTCCAAGATGGGCGAGAATCATGGTTAACGATCGGTCGGCTGGTGAGTCTTCCGCCATCGCACGTGTTCGCTATGGGACACCTCCACTATCCCTGTTCGGCAAGTACTTCACTTGTATTGCGATATGTTTCTTGGCGATTTCCGTCGTTGTACTCCTATATACCTGTCTTGATGCTTGGCCGGATACCCTCGCTTCGATCGCTATTCACTGCTTCTGTGCCGTTTCATTGATTATTCCGCTGGCACTAACTGTCGCATATCTTAAGATTCATCATCAACGCCGGGTACACTCTAGGAGGTTGGAGGATCGAAGCGAGATTCAATCGCTGATGAACGAAGCAAACGAATTAATGAAGAGACCCTATAAAAACGATCCTTCAGATTATCAAGAGAGGCTTGACTCGCTTAGAGGTGAAATCGAACGTCTCAATTCCTTAGGGCCCGATACTTGGACTGAATATCAGATCCTCACTCTAAAACAACTCCTGATTGATGTATTGCCAACTCCCGAACTCATTGCACGGTCTGATTCAGTCCTGGAGGAACTCAGAGAATTTGCTGAAGGTCCAGCATTCTCCTACGACACTGAGGTGTACCATCGCTGGAAGACTAAAATCGACGGTAAAGTTCTGGAAATTGAGAAGATACTGAAAGATCGTCGCCGCCGTCTTAGTTCCGAAGCTGAATCCCACTTCCGTACGACAGAGACAGCTGAGATTGCAGGGCAGGGAACTGCACAGGACAAAGAAACAGGGCAACACTTTTCCGTAGATGACACTCAGTTGTCACTTGAGGACCATAAGAGGTTGCTACGAGCGAGCATCAAGTCTGCTTACGAACACGTCGCAGATTATAAGGCCAATTGGTGTGAGGGATCTACGATTGTCTCGTCAATCCGCATCGCCGGCTCCGTAGCTGTCATCGTGTTCATACTCTTGGGCGTTTACCCCTTCTTGCTGGCAGTACCTAATACAGAAGGCGCACCCTTGCCGGAACTAGACCTGCTTGAGTGGGGCTTCTTGGGAGTCGCAGGTGCGATCACAAACGTCCTAATCCAACTTAGGAGAGCAGATGAAGTTGAGGTTGGAAACAATCAAGGAGACCACGAGTTGCGACGTATCCAATTGGGAGTTCCGCTCGGTTTTGTTGCTGGCCTGTTGGCCTATGCAGCAATAGCTAGTGGTCTGTTAGGAA
The DNA here is from genome assembly GCA_028819235.1 of Bryobacterales bacterium. Lineage (GTDB taxonomy): Bacteria > Acidobacteriota > Terriglobia > Bryobacterales > UBA6623 > VXMF01. The sequence continues at coordinate 9,673 of JAPPMC010000313.1, read as the reverse complement.
ACGGATCTTTAGTTCCGGGCGATCCCGAGGATTCCAAGCCATTTCTCGCCATCATCTGGTCTCTTCTCGCGGGTCTTGGAATGGACAGAGTTTTCCACCACGCACAGACCTTTGTAGACCAGCACGGATAGCAGATTCGTATGATGTGGCTTCCGTTACGTCAGTCAGTGGAGATCGGTGGACAAATGAACAGTGAAAACCGTTCTTACGGCATTGAACTCGTACTTGATCTTCATGGTTGCGATTCTTCAACCTTCACCCGCGCTCACATTAACTCTTATTTTACGGAGATTTGTGAAATCATCCAGATGGAAAAGTGCGATGTCCATTTTTGGGACGACATTGGTGTACCTTTGGAAGATCGTCAGACTCTGCCTCACACTGTGGGTACCTCGGCGGTCTGCTTTATCTTGACGAGCACTATCGTAATCCATACGCTCGATCTACTAGAGTGCGTCTATGTCAATATATTCTCCTGCAAGCGCTTCAACGAACATACTGCAACGGAATTCACAGCTAAGTGGTTTAATGCGAAGACGCACAATGCGACCTTGGTGGAACGGACACTTGCAACGGGCGATGGAGGAATCTAAATTGCTGCTTCGAGAATCTGAGATCGAATTGGGAATCAGTCTTGAACGACCATTCCTGCTGGAAGAAGTTCGTAGTGAGATTGGGCGTCGTCTCGATCCTAGCTCGATACCGCTTCGCTTTGCGGTCACTCAATCGACCCCTAACAGCCTACGGTGCAGCGTCAGCGTTATGGAAGGCGTACCAAGAGAACTAGGAACGTCGGTCGAGACAATTTTTCGATTTTCCAAGAGACAGTTTGAGAGGACTGGGCGGTTCAATGTCGTTTTGAATATACCGACTGGAATTGGTGCAGAAATTGGAGGACATGCTGGTGATGCTGGTTCAGTTGCGCACTTGCTGTCTCAGACTTGTGACACTCTTATCCTACATCCGAATGTTGTCAACGCTTCGGACATCAACGAAATGCCCTCTAACTCTCTTTACGTTGAGGGCAGTGTGCTGTCAAGGCTTCTTATGGGAACAATTGGCCTTGCTACGACTCGCCAAAATCGCGTTTTGGTAGTCATTGATGATCACGATGACGAACTTTTTGCGAATGCGGCGGTTAATGCGGTGAGTGCGGCGCGTTCCTCTTATGGGTTTAGTTGCCAGAAAGTCGTGAAGCTCCGACCCCCAATCAAGATGTGGACCGAATACACTTCCGTTGGAGTCGCGGCGGGCAAGACTACTGGTCTTGGACGTCTGTTTGCAGTCTTGGAGGAGCATTGGGGGAAGTATGATGCAGTGGCTCTTTCCTCGGTGATTAGAGTGCCACACTCGTTCCACCAAGGATACTTTGACGCAATGGGAGAAATGGTAAACCCCTGGGGAGGTGTTGAGGCTATGGTAACTCACGCTGTGTCGAGTATCTACAATGTGCAATCTGCGCATTCACCAATGTTTGAGAGCCAAGAAATCGCAAATCTAGATCCGGGCGTAGTTGATGTTCGCATGGCAGCAGAAGCGGTTTCGGTCACGTTTCTTCCGAGCGTCTTGAAGGGTCTGCATAGAAGTCCAAGGATTTTAGCCAGCGAAAGCGGGAATTGGGGAGGGGATGTGATTTCAGCGGTCGACGTTTCCTGCTTGGTTATCCCGGATGGTTGCCTAGGTCTGCCGACGCTAGCAGCTGTTGAGCAAGGCATCCCGACCATCGCAGTGCGAGAAAACAGGAATCTGATGAAGAATGACCTTTCGAAATTGGCTTGGAGGGACGGGCAGTTCTTTAGGGTTAATAACTATTGGGAGGCTGCCGGTGTTCTGTGTGCAGTGCGAGCCGGCATATCGCCAGAGTCCGTGAGGCGGCCGATGGGTCCAACACAAACTGAGAATCAGACGTTTCGAGGCAGGGACGATAAGGACCGAAGCAGTGGTGAATCGGAACGGTCGGCGACGCTGTCTGACAAGCAGTTGTCACGGACAGCTTAGGTAGGCATGTATGATGGGCAGGAAGGGGCGACTGCTCGCGGGTGTAGTTGTAGGGCGTGTTCAGCGCAGGGTTGCAACCGGGGGGCTTGTAGTGCTCTGACAGTCGGGACTGAAAGGAGTTAACATCATGACTCCATTAGATTCGGCAGGTTCTACGCTGTGGCTGGGAGGCGCGCAGCTACGTATGCCAACAGCATTTGGGTCCACGATCACATTGCCGAAGCAACGGTCTAAGAGCTGACACAAATGGAGAATGTGTTACGCAGCAAGGTCGGCCCTGATTGGACGTCCCGCTTCTTTCGCAGCCTCGCCTCGGCAAACCAATAGCGGCTGCCGGACTCGCACGGCGCCCCCTCCTTCTGCCGCCACGGCTCAGTGGTACGGCCTCGCGACGACCGCCGCCTGCGGATGCGCGCACTCCGCATCGCCGATCATGCCCTTCCCGACATGCGAGGCCGTCTGGACGCCGAGTGTACCGACATGCCCAGCGAACGGGTGGTGGGCACCTTGGGACGTCTGGAAGGTTGCAGGGGCCAGCGCCGAAGACGCGACAGGCACGCTGCCTGTTGCAGGTGATCAGCAGGTGCGAGCCAGGACCGGCCGATCACACCGCACGCAATTCTCCCGGCATCCCTAGTCTGCTCCCTGGTCGCGGGTCTTGCTTGTCATCGTCGCCCTGAAGGTCTCCGACGTGCGGGGGCGTATTCCGACCGAACGACTTGCGCATCGTACCAGAGTCCGCTCAGATCCCTAGCCGCCTCGTGGTCCGACGGGAATCTTGTCGACCACTGCACAAGGCTCGACTCTACCGACCTGCCGACCTAGCGGCAGCAGCCGTCCCACGGTGGAATGCCACTGGTGCGGCACTTGGGGTCGCCGCCTGATCAAATCCGCACTTGCTCGAGCGTCCTCCCGGATGCGGCAATCCGCGACCCTGCCGGCTACGGACCGCGCAACACGCACCCGGGAGAACACCGTCCACGAGCGTGCTTTCGGCAGCCGTCAGCGTCACTCTTTCGTCCGATGCCGCCTGCCCCCCTGGCCAACACCACATCTTGCTCATCAGTGACTTCGCCACCAGCCTCTCCGCCCTATAGTGCCACCATCCCCGTTGTACCCCGTCGGGAAGTTGCTTCGCCCGCTTGTGCCGATCTCCCAGCCGGCCAACTCCTACTGACGGTGCCTCTCTCCAGAACCCTGCGCCCGGTATCTGCTTCCTCTCGCTGAAGGAGACACAGAAGACGACCTGCCCACACTGTTCGAAGCTCTTGCCGCGATCGGCACTCCGGGCCTGGCGGATGAAGCGTCGATCACCGCGTCTCCTGCTGCGCCGCGACGCGCAGATGACACCCAACAGATCTGGTTCCTGAACTGAATCACAATTGCTGCCTCTACGGACCTGACGACCAGAAACATTCCGGGTTCTCGTGCTACAATCAAGCGGCAGCGCTGTCTCCTTGTGGGAATCCACTGGTGATGGTCGTTTCAAATCTGGTCGACAGACCCGATGGCAACGTCTAAGGTAAGCAATTCCCCGACTCAGGGCATCAACATCCGCCTAACTGCCTCTGAGCGTAAAGTGTTCAAGCGGGCAGCAGCAGCAGCCGGCTGCGACAGCATCGGAGCGTACGTGCGCTTCCTACATTCCCAGTTCAGCGATCTAAGCCATCCACGCAGCGACGAGAACGACGTCAAATCGCACAACTACGCAAGTAGCCAACCCGACCTCTTTTACAAGACTGATCTCGGATCAATCTTCTTGGGCGACTCCCGATGCTGGCTCCATGGACAGGCCAAGCCGGCTAGTGTCGATCTCATTATGACGAGCCCTCCGTTTGGGCTGGTCCGCAAGAAAACCTATGGTAACGAGGATGCTGAACACTACTGCGACTGGTTCCGACCATTCGCTGATGGATTTGCCCGGGTCCTCAAAGAGAGTGGCAGTCTCGTCATCGATATTGGTGGCACGTGGGTACCGAAACAACCCACACGCAGCCTTTATCACTTCAAGCTGCTTGTAATGCTTGTTGAGGAATTTGGCTTCCATTTGTGTCAAGAACACTACTGGTGGAACCCGTCGAAGCTTCCGACCCCCGCAGAATGGGTGAACGTGAGGCGGGTGAGAGTAAAGGACGCCGTAAACACCGTCTGGTGGCTTTCCAAGACTCCCTTTCCTAAGGCCAATAATAAACGCGTACTTGCACCGTACAGCAGGTCGATGAAGGCCCTACTCAAGAACGGTTACAAACCCAAGCTTCGCCCGTCAGGCCATGACATCTCTGAAAAGTTCGGGCGAGACAATGGTGGCTCTGTACCACCGAACCTATTGGCGATCGCCAACACCGAGTCCAACGGCCACTACCAGAACCACTGTCGCAGAGAGAACATCGCTATCCACCCGGCACGGTTTCCGGCACAATTACCAAAGTACTTCATTCGATTCCTGACTGATCCAGGTGACCTTATAGTCGATCCTTTTGCTGGTTCATGCGTAACAGGTGTTGTTGCCGAGAACTTAAAGCGTAAGTGGATCTGCTGTGAATTGTCACGAGAGTATCTGATCGGCGGAAAAGCGCGCTTCGTTCCGACCCTGCAGCCCCTTCCACAAGACGGCCGTACATCTTACAAGATCACTCCGCCCTGCGTGCTTCCCGTAACAGAGAACAATGTTCCGCTGTTTGGCGACGGCGGTCGCCAGCGACCGCCGTCGCTGCGGAGAAACGTCCGCACAATTTCCCAACCTACACGTGCTGGCTCGTCGTGAGCATCTCTGATCAGACGCTTGATAGATTAGGCTTCTTGCCAACGATCCAGCTGGCCACGGTCGACTGGACGTGCGTCCCTGACACACCTGGGGTGTACGTCATATTTGATGGACGCGAAGCGATCTATGTCGGGATGGCAGGTCGCAATGGCAAGGGTTCACTACGACGTCGACTACGAGATCATGCAAGCGGTCAAGTCGTAAACATGTTCACCCAATACCTCCTATTCGACCGCGTGCTTGATCCGGCTGACCTTCCCCGCTCACCCCAAGAGGCAAAGGTGCGATGCCGTGCCTACGTTCGTGCTCGTTGCAAGGGGCGAGTCCTTCCGCTCACAGATGGTAGCGAAGCCCGGGCCGTTGAAATGCAGCTGCGGCGCGATCTGGCCCCAACACTCAATGCTGTGCAGGAATGACCCGCTCGCTTAACCACGCGTCGAGTCTTCCATCTGTCAACCCAGCGAAACTCACCGCTCTTGGGGCAGCACCTTGTTCATTGATGAGTGCCGGGGGCTCACCGCTAAGTACGACCAATGACGCTCGCACCAGTTTGTCGATCGCCGTAGACGGAACAAAGCCGCGCGCATAACGTACGATCTGCTCCGTGGCCTCGCGAAAGCTCCTTCTGAGTGAATCGCCCTTCGAGTACTTCACCTCGATAATGCCACGTACTCTGCCCTCGGGGCGATTAATGAGAACCAGATCAGGCCGGTCATACCCGAGTTGCATCCCATAGGCCGCTAGGGCCGTCTTTACCCGCTGCTCCGATGGCTCTAAGGCCGATGGCATGAACAGCCCTCCACCACCTTGCCAGAAGAGTTCGTACTCGCCACAGACCAAGATCGGTGCGTCGGTTCTGTTTCCGAGCACCGAGAGATGCATCTCGCTGCCAGTTTGGTGTTCGAGCGCTGTTCCGATTCCAAGTGCTACCGCAAGTTCAAGACGTCGCCACATCTCTAAGGGCCCGCAGAGCGTACGGGCCAGAACACTGCGTAGTACTTCCTTGTTGCCTGACTCTACCCCCGAGAGAGTGAGATACGCGGAAACCGCCTTGCCGTATACCGCTCGGCGTGTACGGGATGCCATTTGTAGGGCTGCGGTCGAAGGGCGCGAACGGAGGGACACTCTCTTGAGCGGCTCCCTCAAACATTCAATTCTGCTGACTGCCGAGATCGCCGCCAGCAACTGTGTAATCAGGGCAGTCTGTTCGGATCCCTCGGCTTGCATTGCTATCAGGCGGTCGGAATACGTTGCTGCCGCCTTGATGACCCAAACCAGTAACAAGTTGGGGCCGGTGTTAAAGGATCGGATGGGCTCCTCAGCAACCATCAGGGTGGGGTGCCCCGTCCTCAGGCGTTCGAGCAATGTTGCGCGAGCATCGATCCTACCTCGCGGAACTGTGTCGAACAGGCGTCGGCGAAACTCTAGCAGGCTTTGCATTTCGTGCCGATGCGACAGTATGTACGAGAGGAGGCCACACACTTCGCTTGAGAGAGCCCAATGGGCTCGGAGGAAAACCGCGTCACGGACGGCATTCACTTGCGAGCCAGTTGTGCTTACGAAGACGCTTCTTCGATAATACCTTAGACACGCTGCAAGTATGTAGTCGTCTATAGCCTCGTCCAAACTAGCCATCAGACCGACACAGCCCGCAACCGCTGCCTAATCCGAACGGCGTGTGCTTCATCAAGTGAAAGATCCTTAGACACTTTGTCGGCTAACGTATCAGCTTCTTGTACGGTGATCCCGTCAAGCATGGGGAGCAGTACCATGTCCAAGGAATCGAGCAAGGCTTCTGCCATGTCCGTGTCAGGACTCATGAAGAAATCGGGCGAGGTAATCATTGCAGAGATAGCTTTGATGGCATCAATGATAGGGGCAGGACCGATCATACGAACCTCATTAATGGCCGACCACAAAGCACCTAGTGGGCAGGGGTCTTCGGTATTTGGTTCCCTCCAATTGGGATGAGTTCGCTGGAGAAACTCAGCTATAAACGCAGTTGTGTTCTTAGGAGAGTCGACGTAAATCCAGCAGAACCGTCTGGTCAGCGCATATGACATCTGGTAGAGGGCCGCCTTGTCGATCGAGTTGATCGTTGCGATGAGTCTCCATTCCGGTCCCGGCGCAAACTCGTGCTTCGCAGGTATTTCCTTTGATTCCGGAAGAATTACGAATTGTAAGCTCTTCTTGTCTTCGATGTCCAAGCGATACGGGAGAGTTGTCTCTTGTCCCGATAGCACAGTAAAGAGGGGACCAATTACCTTGTCGATGTCACATCTGTTCAGCTCGTCGAGTATCAACGGTTGGTCGAAGGTGCGTAACAGAACACCGGGAATAAAGGCGACTCGACCCCCTCCTATCGGCTGATATCCACCGATGATATCTTGCGAACTCCAATCTGCAGAGCCGGTTACCATTGTCCATTTTCCGCCTGTGACTGCCGTTGCAATATGTCGAGCTAGACTCGTCTTTCCAGTCCCGGGTGGGCCATAGAGCATGATGTGCTGCTTGCCCGAAAGAAGGGCGGCGTTGATCTGACGATAGACCGCTGGATCGACGCCGATCAAATCGCTATGCTCAGGGACTTCGAGCGATGGCTCAACGACGATCTCATCGTCATCCTCGTCGCTACCAATGGATAAGGGTGTGGCTGTCGCCTGATTGTATTGGGTCTTTACTCCCTGCCAAGCGATCTCGATCATCTTCTTTAGCCGGTCCAGCTCGCGACGCCGCGTGAGATCGAAGACCTCAATCTGTCCTGCCGTCCCTAATTCCGACTTTACTTGAATCGTTCTTGAGAGGGCATCGATGATTTCTCCATAAGTTACGTTAAAATCAGCGCCGCTAACGGGAAGCGAAATAGCATCCGTGCGATTCTTGAGCCCAAGCAAACCTGCAGCAATGTACTCTAGAGGATTTCCCATGAAGTGCAACCCGCCGGTAGCAGGTGTGAAGTAAAACGACTGGGATGAGGATCCCTTTGGCGTTGCTCGACGAAGAGCAAACAGTACGTATACTTCAAGATCAGTGTCCCAAAGGAATCGCTCTTGGTGCAATAGCTGTGGCACAAGCCTGAAGACCGCAGCAGCCTTGTCCTCTTGTGCGGAATTGATTGCTCCGATACTGCACTGTTCGTGAGGATCGGCATGGGCCGACCAACCATTGTTGTTTGGCTGCAGTCGAAAAAGCCACCGAGGTGGTTTGCTCCCAGAATAGTTAAGATCGCTCCAATTCCCGGTATCTGGATTGATCTTGTGCTTCGGGGGAAGAGTATCGCCGCTCTTAAACCCGCACTTCGAGAATTTGAAGCCCCTTCTGGCAAGGAAGTCCCTAAACCATGAGAAGAAGTCGGTGCTGTGATTCTGCATCGCCTCGTGTCTATTCCCAACCAGAAACGCGGCGGAACGCGGAATTGGGAAGACGGTATTCTAGCGCACGCGGAGGGTCGGCGCAAAGGACCGGTGGGTAGAAGGGGGCAATGCGACCGCCGCAGAGACCTGAGCGTGCGGGTCGGCGTAAGCGATTCTCGGGATGTCGGGCTCGCCGCACATCGAGGGTAGCTCGCGCACACGGCGCTGGCGGGTAGCAGGGGATGCTCTCGGAGGATCTCCGTGATAAAATTTCAGTTGCCTCGGCTCTTGCGGATGTCACGACAGTCACGCTCTGTCGATCCTGCACGGCTCCATATCGAAAGTGCCCGCACCGCTTCCGATTTCTCGTACACGTTCCGACTAGTTGTAGTGGCCCCAGATCACGGTCGCGCGCCGTGGCCGTCGCGATGTCAGCGGTCAGTGACGGGGCTGCGTGCACTGGCCGGTTACTTCCCCTAGCGCTGTTGAGGAACATTACTTGGCAAGAATCTGCTACAGAACCCAACAGCATCGCCTTGAACGCTCCCAATGCGGCTCAAGTCGAGACAGTCCAAGCTCGCATGGAGTTCACGATCCCTCGTACTCTAAGGTTGCCAGCATATTGGCCGCTCACGGCAGGAGCTGTTCTACGGAGTCGGAATGCCCACCAAGGGCCGCAGTGTTGCATCTGACGTTGAGGACGTAGTGCAGTTTGGCATTCTTCGAGCAGTCACATGCGTTTTGCGATCCATCGGGTGCGGGATGGGTTTGCAGAAGTGGCCCCAACGCCGTTCGACGAGCTGCCAGGATTCGGGAATACCTCACACGCCAAGTGGTGATCTGGCACCGATTCGTCTTGGGCGTTTCCGAATCGGTCGGTACAACCCCGCTGCGAAGTGGCCGGTGACTTTGGCTTGTTGCGGATGGTGGGTCTTCCCCGAGCATTGTTCGAAGAGGCGGCCTCTGCCGGGCAGAAAGATGCGGTGCCGGCGCTCGAATCGCTGGAGCCCACCTAGGCCGGGTTCCACGCCGAGGCGGCGTCCCGACTTTGACCGAGGCAGTCGAACCGACGATCCGCCTTCACCGCGGGGCAGGATGGAAGCCCGTTCCCCGAGCAATGGCCGTCGACGTCTCGACTGCACGCCGCTCCGCTTGTGAGCAAGCTGGTTGGGGCGATGGCGAATACGGAGGTGCTTCGGTGTCTCCCGGCGATCGGGAGAGCAGAGCCCGCGACCGCGCCGAACGCTGAGCAAGGTCGCTCGGCGGTCTTCCGGTGGTCCGGCGGCCGGAAACTCCGCCTAGACGACCTGGTGGACTACGCCGCTAAGGCGCATACAATGGCTAAGGGCAACGGACCGAAGCACCATCGGACGCTGGCTACGTTGACGCTGCGAGAAACCGTTTGAGCGCGGACCGGGATGGCCGAGTCGATTGTCCAGGTGATCTGAACGAGGCAGAATTAGCCCACGCCCCGGGGGGACATGATCTGTGCAGGGCAGGCGAGAGCCAGGGCGATTCTTTTTTGAGAGGCCAGAGCTGAGCATGGTGGGAGAGGGAT
>JAPPMC010000240.1 GCA_028819235.1 Bryobacterales bacterium | reverse complement strand
CTCATCCCTCTCCCACCATGCTCAGCTCTGGCCTCTCAAAAAAGAATCGCCCTGATCCGCCGGGCTGCCTGTGAATCGCGTCTTTCGCCGCAGGCTTCCCATCGCAGGTCCATCGGCAGCAACCATCCGTCTCGGCCTGGTTGCCTTGGCAAGCGGAGCTGCTGGCCGACGAGCTGCCCGTCCCGGTGGACAGGAGCTTCGTGGACGAGGAGCTGTGCAGCAGCCAGAGCGACAAGCTGTTCCAGGTGAAGCTGAAGGACGGCCAGCCGGGCTTCGTGTACGCGCTGCTGGAGCACAAGTCGTACCCGGACCCGGGAACGGCGCTGCAGGTGCTGAAGTACAAGGTGCGCATCCTGGAGATGTACGCGCAGGGTAGGGCGGGCCGGCTGCGGGCGCTGCCGACGGTCATCCCGCTGGTCTTCTATCACGGGGTGCAGCCTTGGACAGCGCCGGGCTCGCTCGCGGAGATGGTGGCGACCAAGGACGAGCGGCTGCGGGCCTTGGAGCCGTCGTTCGGGTACTATCTGCGGGACTTGAGGAAGATCCCGGTGGAGCGGCTGGCGTCGGACCCGGGAGCGCGGGCGGGCCTGCTCGCGCTGCGACAAGCGCACACAGGCGGGGAAGAGGAGAAGCTGCGGCTGCTGCCGGAGGTGGTGGCGGGACCTCCGGACAATTCGGAGTTCGAGAAGCAGGTCTTGCTGTATCTTATGGGCATATGGAATGTTCCGGTAAGAACGCTGGAGAAGGTGGCGGAGCAAGCCAAGCCGGGGAGGGGTAAGGCAGTGGTTGGACAGGTAGTGGAGGAAATCCGCAATCGGGGCAAGGCCGAATGGCTGGCCAAGGGGCTGGCCAAGGGGCGGGCCGGTTCATTGACGCAGCTGTTGGAGCACCGGTTTGGTCCGCTGCCGCTCGCGGTTCGCACGAGGATTGCAGGGGCCTCCATGACAGAACTGGACGCTCGGTTCATGGTCTCGCTGGACGCCCAGTCGCTGTCCGAGGTGTTTCCGGACCTCGACCGAGACTGAGCGGCAAGTCCGCGCGCGAACGGGCCAGCGATTCTTACTGGACTTTCGCTGGTGTGGCTTTGCAGGAGTTTGCAGGCGTTTCGGGAGCAACTTGCCAAAGGGGACGGCGCGGACTGTGGCGACATCCCCACGGCCCTAGCTCCACCTATGAGGAAATGCCAGACCATCCAGTCGTCCGTTTCTCTTGGGAGGACGCCAACTCCTATTGCGATTGGAAGGGGACGTGCCTGCCTAGAGAGGCGGAGTTCGAGTACGCCGCCCGCGGCGGACTCGAAGGAGCTCGCTACGCCTCGGGGGACGAACTCACCCCGGGCGGTGTCCATCTGGCCAACCTCTGGCAGGGAACGTTCCCCCAGCAGGACTGCGTCCTAGACGGCTTCGGCAGCCACGGCCCGGTGAAGCAGTTCCCCCGCAACGGCTATGGCCTCTACGACATGACCGGCAATGTCTGGGAGTGGGTCAATGACTGGTACGCCCCGGACTACTTCAGCCGGTCCCCGGTGGACAGCCCCCAAGGGCCACGCTCTGGGGACCAGAAGGTGCAGCGCGGGGGCAGCTGGCTCTGCAGCCGGAACTACTGCCAGGGCTATCGGGTCGCAGCGCGCATGATGACGGCCCCGGATTCGGGCCTCAACAACTTGGGCTTCCGCTGCGCTGCGGACGCTCGGTAGGCGGCTGCCAGCCCGCGTGGCCGCACCCTGCCAGTGGCCCGCAAGTCGCCGCTGGAAGCATCGCCCCGCTACCCGTGGCGGTAGTGCCCTCCAGCTACCCGCCCTCGCCAGGGGAAACTGGCCCCCGCCATTCCTTGGGCGATTCGCAGGGCCACGCAGGCAGCGTCCCTATCAGAACCGGAAGGGAGTGGACTTCAGTCCCGGCTAAAGCGTGCTTGCGGGGACGCGGGGGCGCCGGGGAAGGCTGCCGGCGCAACCTCTGGCCGGACCATCGCGTGGGCGCGTGCAACCGGAACCTGTCGGAACCGGCCGGGACCGGGGACTGGGAGGTGGACAGCATCGACCGTTACGGCACCATCGGAGGCTCGCAGGGACCGTTCATTCGTCACTTGCCGGCATGCCAAGCGGGAATATGCGGTTATCGGGCCTGTGCTGGCCCATGCGGCCTTGATGCAACTCGCACGTCGCTGCCAGGTTGCGGTCTGCCTGCTGCTTGCGCAGGCAGCCGGAACGGCAGGTTCCGCCGGATGCCCTGCCTGGTCCCAGCACGCATGGACGAGGGCTCCGGACGCTGGCCTTGGCAAGCTCGGATCGAGAGCGCTCCGGGGGGGCGTCCCGAAGGGATCGGCCCGCTGCCCAGCATCGGCTTCGCCCGCCCTCCAGCGCTATCGCTTGAGGGCCCATCGGCACCACCACAGGCACCGGCGCTCCAGCCAGCTGCCGATTCCTCGCCCGCCCACGGAGCCGTCTCCCTGCAGCGACTCCCCAGTTCCGGGTGCCGGGGTCGGCCGTGGCGCGTCTCGAGTGGCCGAGCGGCCCCTGCCGGGAGATCTGCTCTTCGGCGTGCTGGAGGCAGCGTCCCATCGGATCGCACTCCATCCGTCGGGCTGCGCGTGTACTCCGCCTCTCTCGCCCCAGGCTTGCCGTCACCGGTCCGCGGGCAGCAACATTCCTTGACGGCTTGGCGCCACCCCCGGTGGTCCTGCGTTTGCGCCTGAGTAGGCGTCGCAGCGGCACTGCAGCGCCGATTGGAGCGGGAAACGCCGGAATCGGCACGGACGGCTTGGCCCACGAGATCAGAAACTGCCATTGCGGGGCCTCAGAGGCCCGTAGATCGCCGAACGCGGAAAACGTGCCCATTGGCCCACGTTCAGCCGTTTGAGGCCCTCATCGGCTGTTTGTTCGTGGTTTTCTCCGGTTTCATGAGATGCATGCGCGGCCAATCTTGCAACAGGATGTTTGGCCTTTCGCCCTGCTCGCAAGATCCGACCGGACCCGCGGCGGCCTCCAGCAGCTCTCCGAGCTCGGATGGCTGGGTCGCCGTCAAGATCTGAAGGACCCACAGCCACTGCCGCTATGCTGGCTGAACATTCGCTCGCGGCCCTCGCGCAAAGTCCATGAAGTTCGACCTCAACAAGCCACACGACAGCATCTTCCAGGCCACACTGTCAGACGGGCTTCGCTCGCAGGCCGTGCCGCGCGCGCACATGGAGCCATGGCAGGCAGAGCTGCTTGCGGACGAGCTGCCCGTGCCGCTCGACGGGAGCTTCGTGGACGAGGATCTGCGCAGCAGCCAGAGCGACAAGCTGTTCGAGGTGAAGCTGAGGGACGGCCAGCCGGGCTTCGTGTACGCGCTGCTGGAGCACAAGTCGTACCCGGACCCGGGCACGGCGCTCCAAGTGCTGAAGTACAAGGTGCGCATCTTGGAGATGTACGCCCAGGGTCGGGCGGGTCGGCTGCGGGCGCTGCCGACGGTCATCCCTTTGGTCTTCTATCACGGTGCGCAGCGCTGGACGGCGCCGGGTTCCCTCGCGGAGATGGTGGCGACGAAGGACGAGCGGCTGCGGGCCTTGGAGCCCTCGTTCGGCTACTATCTGCGGGAATTGACGGTCATTCCGGTGGAGCGGCTGGCGTCGGACCCGGGTGCGCGGGCGGGCCTGGTCGCCCTGCGCCATTCCCACGCTGGCGGGGAAGCAGAGAAGATGCGGCTGCTGCCGGAGGTCGTGGCGGGGCCACCTGACCATTCGGACTTTGAGAAGCAGGTGCTGTTGTATCTTATGGCCGTATGGAAGATTCCGGCGAGGACGCTGGCGAAGGTGGCGGAGCAAGCCAAGCCGGGGAGGGGTGAGAACATGGTTGGACAGGTTGTGCAGGAGCTCATCGATCGGGGCGAGGCCAAGGGTGAGGCCAAGGGGCTGGCCCGAACATTGACGCGGCTCTTGGAGCGTCGGTTTGGTCCGCTGCCGCGTGCCGTAAGCGGACGGATCTCAGTGGCCTCTGCGAGAGAACTGGACGCTCGGTTCATGGTTTTGCTGGATGCCCAGTCCCTGTCCGAGGTGTTTCCGGACGTCGACCGGGACTGAGTGACAACTCCGGCCGCGAGCGGGCCAGCGGTCCTTACAGGACCTTGATAGGTGTGGATTTGCAGGAGTTTGTAGGCGTTTCGGGTGCACCGTGCCAATGGGGGACGGCGCGGACTGGCGGCATCCCCACGGCCCTGGCTGCACCTATAAGGAAATGCCGGACCATCCAGTGGTCCACCTCTCTTGGGAGGATGCCAATTCCTATTGCGAATGGAAGGGGACGCGCCTGCCCACAGAGGCGGAGTTCGAGTACGCCGCCCGCGGCGGGCTGGAAGGGGCTCGCTACGCTTGGGGGGACGAGCTCACCCCGGGCGGTGTGCACCTCGCCAACCTGTGGCAGGGCACGTTTCCTCAGCAGGACCGCGTCCTGGACGGCTTCGGCAGCCACGGCCCGGTCAAGCAGTTCCCTCCCAACGGCTATGGCCTCTATGACATGACCGGCAATGTCTGGGAATGGGTCAATGACTGGTACGCCCCGG
>JAPPMC010000024.1 GCA_028819235.1 Bryobacterales bacterium | reverse complement strand
CCTTGCGGACTGGGGGATAGAGGCTACCGCTGGAAGAGGAAGAGGATGTGGAGTTGGGGGTGATGCGGACGGGAGACGGCCGGTGGGGGCAGGTCGGGGCCCGGGTTCTTTTTCAGCGGGAGCGGATGCTGGGGAGCCGACCGGACTGCCGGGAGGCCGGGGAGGGGGAACGGAGGCGGAGGAGATCGTTCCAGTCCTTGGCGAGCGGGGGCGGGAGGCGCTTGACGCGGGCATGGCGGGCGGCGAGCCGGGCGGCGGCGCGGTCGCCGGGGGGATCGCGGTCGAAGCCGCAGAAGACGGGGCAGGGGGGCCATTGGAGCAGCCAGGCGGGCAGCTGGGTGGCGGGCCGGCGGCGCGGGGACGGTTCGGACGCGGGGGGAGCGCGGGTGGGGGGATGCGGTTTCCAGGAAGCGGACGGCGGTCTGGAAGCCGCAGTCGAGGGCGTGCATGACCAGGTCGACGGCGCCCCCGCCGCCGCGCTGGCGCAGGTGGTCGTAGAAGCGGTCGCCGCGCAGGCTGAGCCGGGAGCCGTCGCGCTTCCAGCGGGTGCGCTGGCGGGGGTCGGGGACGTAGCCGAGGGAGGCGGCCAGAGGTTCGAGGGGCAGGCGGCGCACGCGGTCGGCGCGGTCGGTCCGGGAGGTGTTCACAGGATGACCTCGGCGCGGGCCTGGCTGACATGGTCGGCGGAGGCCTGGCGGGCGTTGTCGCAGGCGGCGGCGCAGAGGGCGAAGCGCGCGATGCGGTTGACCTGGCGGGGCAGGCCGCGGGAGGCCTGGAAGAGGGCCTGCACGGCGCTGGCCTCGAAGAGCGGCAGTTCGCAGCCGGCGCGGCGCAGGCGGTCCTGGAGGTAGGGATCGAGCTCGTCGCGGTCCAGGCCGTCGAGCTGGTGGCGGACGAGGATGCGCTGGCAGAGCGACTCGTAGCGGGCGCGGGCGAGCAGGGCCTTGATTTCGCTGAGGCCGACCAGCAGCAGGCACAGGCGCTGCTGGGAGTCCATGGCGAAGTTGGTGAGTAATGGAACGCGTTCCATTACTCACCTCATGTTGAGTCCCCAGTAATGTTGAGTTGGTCCGCGAACGCCTTGGCCCGGCTGGGCTCTGCGGACTGATCACTCAACATTACGAGGGGTCCGGCCGTACCGGGTCAGAGTGCTTCCAGCCAGTCCAGGATGGTCGCGTCCGACTTCCATCCCCGCAGTTTCGGATCGCTGGCTCCCAGCGGGCCTGCTCTCTCGACAGCCTCGCGCCTCGCCTCCAGGTCCAGCGCCAGATAGCGGTTGGTGGTCTCGATGCCGGCATGTCCCAGCCAATGGCTGATCGTCACGATGTCCACTCCGGATCGCAGCAGATACGTGGCGGCGGTGTGTCTCATCGCGTGTGGGTGAACGCGCTTGGTGGCCAGCGTCTTCGCCTCCGTAGATGCCACAGCAGCGTGCTTGCGCAACAGGTAGCGCACGCCATGGCGCGTAAGAGGTTCGCCCCGGCGATTGCGGAACAGACGCTCCGCGTCGGTCTCCGCGCGGCCGGAGTCGTGCAACAGTTCCCGCAACGCCGCAGCCGTATCTTTCCACAAGGGACAGACACGCTGCTTGCGTCGTTTTCCGTGCAGCAGGACCTGGCGCGGAGGTTCCAGTTGCAGGTCGCACGGCCGCAGGTCCAGCAGCTCCTGGACGCGGGCTCCGGTGTTGAACAGTGTCAGCAACAGCGCGTAATCCCGGCGTCCGAAGGCGGTGTTGCGGTCGGGGACCGGAAGCAGGGCCGCCATTTCCTGCTCGTCGAAATAGTCCACGACGCGTCGCTGGGTGCGCTTGAACGGCACGGCCAGGATCCGCTGGCACAGCTCCAGATGCTCCGGATGGCGCCCCGCCGCATAGCGGGCGAAGGCATGCACGGCGGCCAGCCGGACATTGCGCGTGGAGGCGCAATTGCCACGATCCGTCTCCAGATGGGCCAGGAAGGCGAGCAGGTGCTCGGGCGCCAGGTCGGGGAAGTCGAGTTCCGCCGCGGACCGCCCGTGGCGGACAGACAGGAACTGCAGCAGCAGCTTGAGGGAGTCGCGGTATGAGAGTACCGTGTGGCGGCTCAGGCCGCGCGTGACGGGCAGGTCGTCAGCCAGGAAGCCGCGCAGGGCACGGCCGAGCGCATTGGGACCGGCATTAGCCATCAGAGCCTCCTCGTGTCGCGCCCAGCACCGGGGCGGCGTAGCGGGCGAAGCGCTCGGCGGCCGCTTCGGCCACAGGTTCCAGGCACCGCAGGTAGATGGCCGTGGATGCCACCGAGGCGTGGCCCATCGCGGCCGCCAGCCGGGGCAGTCCGGCCCGCGGGTCGCGGCCGGCCCGATACCAGCCCAGGAGGACATGGTGAGCGTAGCTGTGTCTCAGGTCGTGTGTGCGCGGCAGGTCTCCCGAGTCCGTCCGAATGCCGGCGGCCTGAAACAGTTTCCGCAGTCCTTGCGCCAGGCCGGCCGCGCAGCACGCCTGGCGGTCGCCGTGCCCGTTGGCCAGCAACGGCGCATCGGGCTCATCCGGCAGGACGCGGCGCTCTTTGAGATAGCGCTCCATCTCCGCCACGGCGCTGCCCGACAGCGCCACCAGGCGGGACTTGTGAAATTTCGAACGGCGCACCAGCAGCGTCCGTTGGCACGCGTCGTAATCGCCGATCGCGAGCCGGACCAGTTCCCCGCGGCGCAGGCCCGTGGTCCACAGCAGGGCCAGAGCCAGACGGTAGACCGCAGGGCGCAGTGGCGACACCGGAGCGGGACTCAACCGGTTCGCTTCCCGCAAGAGCGCCAGAATCTGCTGTTCGGAGAAGATGAACGGCCGTTGCGGCGCCGAGCGGGCTGGAAATTCGCGAGGGTCCGGCACGAAGCAGTCCGGGTCGGTCCGCCGCAGATAGAGGCAGAGGTTCCGGACGACGCGCAGGTGATTGCGCCTCACCGTCGGGCTCAGACGGGCCAGCGCGAGGGCCCAGGCGTCGAAGTCGGCGGCGGTGAGCGCCTCCGCTCCGCGTGCGGCGAGAAACCGGTCCAGTCCCGCCAGGATGCCGCCCTCGTTCCTGAAGTTGCGACCGAGGGCTCGGTGCAGCTCCAGATACGACGCGATCGCCGGGCCGAGTGCGGATTGTTCGCTGCCATTCGACTTCATGGCCGTTCCTCCTCGGCCGGCAGCTCGAGCGCCGCCTCGCGCAGGTCGTCGGCGCTCAGGCGCAGATAGGCGCACGTGCTGGCCGGACTGCGGTGGCCGAGCAGGTCGCCGATCACCTCCAGGGAGGCGTCACGGCGCAACAGCCGCATGGCCAGCGAGTGACGCAGGCAGTGGGCTCCGCTGCAGGGAATGTCGATCTCGCAATGCCGCTTCCACTTGTCGAACGCAGTGCCGAGACTCGACGGTGCCAGCGGCCTGATGGGCGGTCGGATTCCGAGGAACACGGCGCGGTGCACGCTGGCGGGGCGTGCGTTGCGCAGGTAATCGACGATCGCCGCTCCGACCTCGTCCGTGAGCGGCAGCAGGGATGCGTCGCCTGTCTTCGGACGTCGCACGCGGATCTCTCCGGACCGCCAGCGAAAGTCTTCCAGTCGCAAGCCGACCACCTCGCTGGAACGCAGGCCGTAGGTCGCCGCCAGCAGGAGCATGGCGTAGTCGCGCCGGCCCGTCGTCGCCGCGCGGTCGACGCCCGCCAGCAGAGCTCGCACGCTCTCCCAGGGCAGGGCCCGGGGGAGGGTCTCGCCGCGATAGACAGGCGGAGTGTCGATCAGGGCGTCCAGACCCGCGGCGGCCTCTCCCTGGCCCGTCAGGAACCGCAGCAGCGACCGCAGGCGGGCCGCCGTATTCCTCAGGGCCGCACGGCCCTGGCGCGCTGCGGCCGCCTTCAGGAACGCCTCCAGCTGCGGTGGCCCGAGGGTTCGCAACGCGTCCGGGTTGTCTTCGAAGCGCAGGAATCCAAGCAGTTCCCGCGCGAGCGCCGCGTGATTGCCGGCAGTTCTGTGGGCGTAGCCGCGCACCTGCGTGAGGTGGTCCCGATAGGTGCCGACGAGGAGTTGGGTGCGGGACACGGACGGACGCCGCAGGACGCCTTGGGTCTCGAGATAGACCGTCAGGGAGCGCACCAAGGCGGACAGGTGCTTCGCATCCTTGGCCTTGGGGGGAGCGAACCGCAGCAGTTCCGCACATGAGAGTTCGCCAAGTCCGCGCACGTCCTGGCGTTGGAAATCCGCCTCCAGAGCGCGTGCCCGCAGCACGCGCTGGCGGATCGTGGCGTGGGAAAACCCTTGCTCGCGCAGCCAGCGGGCGAACCCCTCAAGGTGCGTGCTCAGCAGCGGAAGGGAAGTGTATCGGGCGTGTGCCCGGGGGAACAAGTCAATCAACATCGTGGCCTCCAAGTCATTCATGGGCGCCAACAGCGGCGCCGGCCACGACGATAATCCCCGCGTAATGTTGAGTGATCAGTCCGCAGAGCCCAGCCGGGCCAAGGCGTTCGCGGACCAACTCAACATTACTGGGGACTCAACATGAGGTGAGCAGGCGCAGTTCGTCGAGCACGTCGTGGCGCAGGTGATGGGCCTCGTCG
>JAPPMC010000309.1 GCA_028819235.1 Bryobacterales bacterium | reverse complement strand
TCGATAGCCGACTCATCTCCCGGGCCCGGGGTTCGGGTCCGGGGGGTGGGGGCTCCCTGCCCGCGCACCTAACCCTGTCCCCCTTCCTGGACCTCGTTCCGATGCTGATGTGCGCCGATGTGCGGGCGTCGGTGCGCTTCTATTGCGATGTGCTTGGGTTCGAGGTGGTTGACCGAATGGACGATGTCGGCGCTACCGGCTTCGCGTCGCTGCGCAACGGTGCAGCGCAGATCATGCTGGCGAGCCCGACCTACATCCCCCGGGCTCCGAGGGTCGAAGGACGTTATCCGCAGGCTGCCTACTACTTCTATGTGGAGGATGTGGACGAGCTGCGCGAGTCGGTGTTCGGAGCGGGCTGGTCGGCGACAGAGTGCGTCGACCGGTTCTATGGGCTTAGGGAGTTCGAGGTGGTGGACCCCGAGGGACATGTGCTGCTGTTCGGGCAGGACATCGGTCCGGTGCGGGAGGGAGGGCACGGAGGCCAAAAGAGTCCGGCGACCTGACAAAATGGCAGACATGAAGCCGGGAGTCTGCCAAATGGCCGAGTGGCGAGGCGACGTTCCGCTGGCTTGGCTACCGTGATTCCGATTGCTGTGCGCAGCAAGGCGTTATATTGGTCAACGGATTTGTGACGAAGAAGGGAGCCATGAAGAGCTTGGCCAAATGGATCATGGAATACGCCGAGGCCTCGCCAGAGGCTACGCCGATCTGCCCGAGTGCCCTGCTTCATCTCGGCAAGCGGGGGGCGGTGAATCAGGCTCTGTCGCGGTTGGCCCGCTCGGGACAACTTCTGCGGATCTGCCAAGGTGTCTACATGCGCCCCATAGAGACACGTTTCGGACGCTGCGCACCGAGCGTCGACAAGTCACTCCGTTCGCTGTCGGAACTCTGGGGCGAGACCATCGTTCCGAACGGGGGCGGCGCGGCCAACTGGCTTGGCCTGACGAACCAGAATCCGGTTCGCTCGGTTTACCTCACTTCCGGTCGCAGTCGGCGATTGCTCTTCGGCAAGCACCCCGTGGAGTTGCGGCACGCACCGCGTTGGCAGCTGGCAGCCCCGCACGGCATGGCGGGGGTGGTCATCCGCGCCTTGGCATGGCTTGGCCCTCAAGAGATCGAGGATAGCCTCGATACGGTCCTGCCCAGGCTCGCTCAGGAGGACCTCGACGAGCTCTCAGCCGCACGGGCCGTCATGCCCTCGTGGATGGCGGAGCCACTGAGCACACGTCTCGCCCATGGGTGAGACACCGTTTCAGCATCTATCGGTCGAAGAGCGCCGCCTTGCCCTGCGTAGGGCCCAGGCCGAAGGCCCGCATCCGGCGTTCTTGTTCGAGAAGGACATCTGGGTCGTTGCGACCCTCAACACCCTGTTCCAGGCTCCGTTTGGACGGCATCTGGTGTTCAAGGGCGGCACATCGCTGTCGAAGGTCTGGTACGCGATTCGGCGGTTCTCCGAAGACATAGACATCACATACGACATTCGGAGCTTTGCTCCGGATCTGATTGCGGGAGGCGACGAAGAGGCGCTTCCGCCGACGCGCAGCCAGGAGCGGCGCTGGACCAGGGCAGTCCGTCCCCGTCTCTCCGAATGGGTCCTTGAACGGGCAAGACCGCTGATCGAGGAAGAACTCGCCCGCGCCGGGTTCGTGGCGCGGATACGGGCGGCGGCCGAGCAGCTCTACATTCGGTACGATCCACTGTTCGAGGTACGCGGCATCGTGCGGCCGGAGGTGCAGGTGGACTTTGGGGCGCGCTCGACGGGCGAGCCCCGCGCCGCCCACACGGTCGTGTGCGATGCAGCTGCCTGGCTTCCCGACCTCGCGTTTCCGGAAGCTCGGCCAGCCGCCATGCTGCCCGAGCGCACGTTCTGGGAGAAGGCGACCGCAATGCACGTCTACTGCCTTCAGGGGCGCGTTCGCGGCGAGCGCTGGTCGAGGCACTGGCACGACCTCGTACGCCTTGACAAGGTCGGAATAGCGTCACGGGCTCTGGCGGACCGCGAACTCGCCCTGGCCGTCGCTCGCCACAAGGCGATGTTCTTCCGCGAGAATGACTCCACTGGCCGAAAGATAGACTACAAGGCCGCCGTCTCAGGCGATCTCAGGCTTGTTCCCTCCGGTGCTGCCCAGGATGCGCTTGCCGCGGACTACGCCAACATGCTCGGCATCGGGATGTTGCTGGACGAAGACGAGCCGTTCGGCAAGCTAATGCAGCGGTGCGCCCTGATCGAGGAAAGGGCCAATGCGGCTCACGATGTCACCAAGCTCGGTACGCTCGGGCTTGCGAGTGAGTAAGCCACGGGAGAACAGATTGCCGGCTTCATCGTCTCGCTGACGGCCATCATCGTGTCGCTGTGGGCGTAGGACGAAGCAGGCGACATGGCCATGAAATCGCTTGACCTCATCCCGGATCTTGAGAAGCTGCCGGGCGACCACAGACACAGGTCTTTCCGCGAGACGATAGGGGACCTCCGCGCCGGCGAGTCTACGCTCATGGCCGGAGAAGCGGTGGCGGCGGCGTCATTTTCGCTGTGGGGCATCTGGGACAAGATCAACGTGCCTGACTCGCTGATCCAAGCGTATGAGGCTCAATACCCAGGGGAAGCCGCCAAACAGTCCCTGCTCGAGAACTGGCAGGAAGTGCAAGCGCGCGGGGCGGACGCAGCCAACGGTTTCATCAGCGGATTGAAGGGCAAGCTGGCGGAAATCCGGGCCGCTGAGATGCTCGAGCAAGAAGGCTATAGCGACGTCAACATCGCTCGCAGTTCGAACCAGAGCACTTGGGACATTTCGGCGGTGAACGAAGTCGGGGAACCAGTTTTCTTCCAAGTCAAGTCGGGAGCGGAGGGATATGCCAGCGACGTCGCGTCCGACATGGCGGAGACCGAGGTGGAATTCCTGGTCAGCTCCGAGATAGCCGCCAAGATCATCGGGAGCGATCCCGGTTATGCGGATCGGCTGACCGACATCGGCCCGGACTACGAGTTGGTCGTTGACGTCCAGGATGGGCTCGAGACGCTCGCGGATAACCAAGGGCTGGATATCCCGGACTCCATTGGCGAGGCGATCCCGTACGTAGGAGGGGTTATAGTTGCAGGCCGCCTGATTAACACCGCTTTGAAGAGTGAGGGCGAGTTCAAGGACGTCGACCGGACCACCAAGAACAGGATCCATGTCTTGCGAACCCTGACCATGATGTCCCGCTTCGGCATCACCACCGTCCTGACATCGGCTGGTGCCGCTGGGGGATCTACACTTGGGTTTGGTCTCCCTGGCGCGATTGTGGCGGGACATCCATTGCAAGAACAAGCGACGGATCGATCATGCTGGACAGGCGTTCCGCGAGCGTGCGGATGAACTGTGCGGAGGGCATCGGCGACGCATGGCGTGACGGCGACCGCCGGGTCTTGCCGCTGCTCTGGCGGGTTTGACATTCAGGTGTGCCGCGCGATACGCCGTGCCGCAGCCTGACGTTCATGATGCCGTTGGATCTCGTCCCTGTGACGGCTGGAAGGCGCGGGGGCGACTCTGACCTTCTGTGGTCCGGTGACCTGACAGAACGGCAGACCGCGAAGGCGTGAGTCTGCCAAAATGGCATGTGGTGGCGGATTCGGATCCTGTTGTGGGTTTTGAGGTTAGGAGTTTGGTTGGCTGGATTCCCGCCATTCCGTTCCCGCCACGTGGATCAGGCTTGAACGCTCCGGCGCTCGTCGAGCGCCTTCCGGAGCCGGTCCTCGTCGGCCTGCTGATAGCACCGGAGGACCGTCTGGGCCGTCTTCCAGCCGCCCAGTTCGCACAACACCTTGAGTGGTTGGTTCATGAGGTCGGACGCGAACTTGCGCCGCAACGAGTGCCAACCCCTCCCGGGCTTCGGCTCCAGACCCGCGAGCTTCTCGGCCCGGCGCCACCAGACGTGTGCCCGGGTAGCGCCCAGACACCCCGAGGGATCTGTCGGCGCGGGCAACACCGGAGCATGACCGATTCCGGGGTTCCGCCTCCGCGCTTCTTCGAGTGCGGCGGCCGCCTCGGCCGTGATCGGTGTCCGGTGCTCGTAGCCGGTCTTCTCGTGCTCGGCGCGCCAGCGCACCACTCCGCGCGTAAGGTCTACATCGGACCATCGCAGCTGGCGGATGGCACCGATGCGGTGCCCCGTCTCGTGCGCGAGCACGAGCGCGACACGGAACCGCCAGTCGAGCCGCCGGGACACTCTCAGAAGCGCTTGGTATTCCCCATCGGAGAGCACGATCCGGGTCGGATTTTTCTCCGTGGGCGGCTTGAAGCCTCTCAGGGGATTCGATTCGAGGAGGAGCCTGCCCTCCTCGTCTCTCGACCGCGCGGCCCAGTTCAGGACCGCGAGCAGGAACCTCAGGTCGCGTTCGACCGTCCGGTCGGACACGGGCACACCGCTCGGGCCGATCCTCCCGGACCGCCGCGCGCCGATGAACCGGTCCCAGTCACGCTGCGAAAGCGTTCCGGGCTTCCGGTCCCTGCCGAAGCATTCGAGGAACATCGCCATGGCGGCCCTGTCGTGCAGCCGGGTGTGGCTGCCCTTCGCGGGCGTCACCTCCTCACCGTAGATGTCAAAGAGCCTCTCCAGAGTGAGCGGCTCCGGCTCGGCTTCCGCCTTGCCGTTCAGGTCCGGGCCGACGAAC
>JAPPMC010000305.1 GCA_028819235.1 Bryobacterales bacterium | reverse complement strand
GTGGTGTTCGCCCATGCGGACGCTCGTTGACCAGGTGAGTGATGAGGTCCGCAGGTGGATGGTCCGGCTGGAGACCGCAGGAATCGATCCCTGTGGTCTGCTCCCGCGGTCCAGAGACGTTCACGTGCTGATGGGAGGCGTCGACTCCGCCGGCTGGCTCGACGTTCCGGAGAAGCCTTCCATTCTCGTTGGTACGCAGGACATGCTCCTTAGCCGGGCACTGATGCGTGGTTACGCCTCTTCGCGCGCCTTGTGGCCAATGGAATTCGCCACGCTCCACCAAGACACTCAGTGGGTGTTCGACGAGGTGCAGCTAATGGGGGCGGGCCTAGCGACCTCGGCCCAGTTGGAAGCATTTCGGCACCACGAGTCTGTACGAAACTCGGACGAGCACCGGACGCCCGGACGCCCCTGCCAGAGCCTGTGGATATCTGCAACTCTCGAGCCGGAATGGCTCGAGACCGTAGACCACAGCACCCCAACCGAAGTTATGCGGATCGACCCGGCGACGGAGGGCGACTCCAGATTGGTCAGCCTCGCCAAGGCACCCAAGCATCTTCGATGCGCGAACGCCGCCCCCGAATCCAGCTCTGCCAGACACGAGAAGCAATACCTTGCTCAACTCGCACGGTCGGTCATTGACGCCCACCGCACAGGCCGAATGACCCTCGTGATCGTCAACCAGGTCAAGCGGGCGCAGGCGCTATACTCCCAGATTCGCAAGATTCTGCCTGTTCGGAACGAAACCGCTCCAGAACTAGTGTTGATCCACTCGCGGTTTCGGCTCGCGGACCGAGTGCGCGAGATGGAAAAGCTCCCGGATGCCGGTGCCCAGTCCGACACAATCGTCATTGCAACACAGGCGGTGGAAGCAGGCCTGGACATCTCCGCAGGCGTCATGT
The DNA here is from genome assembly GCA_028819235.1 of Bryobacterales bacterium. Classification (GTDB taxonomy): domain Bacteria; phylum Acidobacteriota; class Terriglobia; order Bryobacterales; family UBA6623; genus VXMF01. The sequence continues at coordinate 3,811 of JAPPMC010000305.1, read as the reverse complement.
TCACCGAGCTCGCACCTTGGGCCTCAATGGTGCAGAGGTTCGGGCGCGCGAACAGGCGAGCCGAAGTGGAAGGCGGCGCCCAGGTGTATTGGATTGACCTTCTCGGGTGTGCCGACGGTGGCGGAAGGAAGGCAGAGAAGCAGGCAGCCATCCTGTCACGGCCCTACGAGGTCGACGAACTGCAGAATGCCCGCGACAAGCTCTCGATCTTGACCGATGTGGCTCCTGCCCACCTGCCCCCGCCAGGTCGCATAGATCCTCCCTTGCGCGTCATTCGGCGAAAGGACTTGGACGATCTCTTTGACACCGACGCCGATCTCACGGGATTTGATGTTGACGTCTCCCCGTTCGTCCGTGACGCCGAGGACACCGACATTCGGGTCTTCTGGCGGGAATCGCCGGCCTCTGGTGACGCACCGCCGAAGCCGAGTTCGCGTGAACTGTGCGCGGTGCCCATCGGAATGGCCCAAGAATGGGTGGTCAAGGCGAAGAAGAAGTGCGCCGGACCTGTCTTTTTTGCTCGCGATCCCCAGTGGCGGCGTGGGAGCGGCCAAACACTATCCAGTCCGCCTGGCTGGGTCCGGCTGCTAGACACGCCGAGTCCCGGCCTGACACTCCTTGCCGACGTGAAGGCTGGGGGGTACCGGATGGACCTCGGTTTTACGGGTGATCCAAGGCACATCCCCGCCTCGCATGAACTTGTCGAGTCGGAAGCCAGCGCGAGGTCAGACCAGCATGCGGGCGAGGAGTCAGCTGGGCACGACGACGACCCACGAAGTGAGACTGGATATCCCGTGCCCCTCTCAGGTCATCTGCGACACGTAGCCCATGAAGTGACCGCTGTGTGCGAGGCTTTAGGGCTGAACCAGACGACACGAAGGCTACTCACTCGTGCTGCCTGCTGGCATGACTTGGGTAAGGCACACGAAGTCTTTCAGAACACGATGAGGCGAGGTCTCGGCGGCCAGTCGGTTTCGGAAGAAGCGATCCTAGCCAAGACCGTGAAGCCAAATCTGCGTCACAATCGCGCCTATTTTCGGCACGAGCTCGTCTCTGCCCTTGCATTCCTCGCAAGCGAGAATTGGTCACGTGACGCCGATCTGGCCGCGTTTCTGATTGTCGCGCATCATGGAAAGGTACGGATGAACCTCCGGGCCCTACCTCGCGAGTCACCCCCGAAGGACCCTGAGCGAGGCAACTCCCGATTCGCAAGGGGCGTATGGGAGGGTGACAGACTGCCTGCCGTTGAGCTGGGAGGGAACGAGAGCTGGAACGGCGGCTCTCTGACTCTCTCGGTCATGGAGCTTGGATGGGATGAAACGACCAAGGCGAGCTGGACGGAACGCACCAGGGAACTCCTCGCACGGCTCGGACCGTTCCAATTAGCATGGCTGGAGACCCTCCTCCGAATTGCGGACTGGCGGGCATCCCGCAAGGAGACGACAGGGGAGTACGAGGATGCCTGAGCGCTTAACACTCCATGGGTGTTCGCCGACCCCGCTCGCCTCCTATCTGAAAGCGCTTGGCGTACTCCGCCTGTTGTCTTCCGGGGCGAACAACGTTTCTGGTGAGCCTGCCGATCCGCAGGTGCGGGGTTGGTGGGACGGCGAGCGATTTCACCTCGGGACAGCGCTAGGGCGCGGTGACGTTTTGCAGTTTTTTCTAGACTACTACGCGCCGAGTCCGATAATCGCGCCTTGGAATGGCGGAAGCGGATTCTACTCCAAGGACAACAAGGATGGGTTCCGCCCACTGGCTTCAGAAACGGTTGCAGAGCGGTTCCGACCGTTCTCGCTGGCGATACGGGCTTCCAAGGAGACTCTGCGGTTGCTCGACATCAGCGTTCAGCGCCAAGGTGAGAAGAAGGCCCAGCTTGTTGCGATGTTGCGTGCGCGACTTCCAGACGCCGCTCTGCCTTGGCTCGACGCGGCGCTCGTCTTGTCCGGAAAGCGTCTAACGTTCCCACAACTCCTCGGAACAGGGGGAAATGATGGTCGCCTTGACTTCACTAACAACCTGATGCGGCGACTGGTCTCCAAAACCAGACCCGCGGGCATTTTCAATGCTGCGTCTGGCGTACCATCGCCCGCGAGCAAGGGACTTCTGGAAAATGCCCTATTCGACACGCCGATCCACGAACTAGTGGGCGTTGCGGTGGGGCAATTCTCGCCTAGTGGAGCGGGCGGACCAAACGCGAGCACCGGGTATGAGGGCGCTCCAACTGTGAACCCTTGGGACTATGTGTTTATGCTTGAGGGGGCTGCTACTTTTGCCTGTGCAGCCACGCGTCGCCATCAGAGCAACGCCATTGCAAGGGCGAGCTTTCCGTTCACGGTGGCAGCTTCCGGTGCAGGATGGGGCGGCGTTGCAGCCAATGACGAGTCCGAAGCGCGAGCCGAGTTCTGGGCTCCCCTTTGGACCCGTCCGGCTCGATTCTGTGAGATCGAGGCTCTGTTCGGCGAAGGACGCGCCGTTACAAATGGCCGAACGGCAAGTGACGGTTTGGGTTTTGCCCGTGCCGTCGCCACTCTCGGCGTCAGCAGGGGCTTCTCAGAGTTTCAGCGCTATGGCTTCTTCAAGCGGGCAGGCAAGAGTCACTATGCAGCCGCCATTGGGCGTCGGCGATCCGAGAGCTCACGCGGTGCGACACTTTTGGTGGACCTAGATAGCGGAGGCTGGTTGGGACAGGTGCGTCAGTTCGGACGGGACTCCAACCAACCCGCCTCGGTTCGCAATACGGTCAAGGGTATGGAAGATTCATTCTTCGAATTGCTCGCCCCAGATTGTTCGCGTCGAGCCATTCAGTCCACATTGGTAGCCATCGGTCGACTGGGAGCCTGGCTCAGTACCAGCGCGAAGGGGCGGGAGACAGTCTCTCCCCCTCCGCTGTTGTCCCGCGCATGGCTGGTCCGGGCTGACGACGGCAGTCCGGAATTCCGGATTGCTTCGGCGCTAGCCGCACTTGGCATCGCTCCACGAAACCCGGAGCGAGATTCGAATTCGGCCGAGAGCCAGTCAAGAGGCCAACCTGCGCCACCAATGGCAGCTCATCTTGCCCCCCTCACTGGCGGGCCGGACGACGGCTTCGAAGGGGAGACGTTTCTTCGAGGCCAATGGCTCCGACGGCAGCGTAGATGGACGAGCGCTGCCAGACCGCCCACAGTCGTCTGGAGCCACGGGACGCTGATTGCAAACATGGTCGGTGTGCTTGATCGCCGCCTTGTGGAGGCCTCCATCCGTGGGTTGGGCGACAAACCACTGAGCAGCGCGAGTTTCGTGCGGCTGTCCGATGTGGCGGCTTTTCTGGCCGGAAAATTTGACGATGGACGTTGTGCTGCCCTGCTAGCGGGGATGGTATGGGCACAACCCGTCTGGCTTCGTAGTGAGGAGCAGCAGCCTGTGGAAAGGCAAATCGCTCTGCCGTTTGCGTATGCGGCACTCAAACCCATCTTCTCCACGAATGAGGCTCTCATACGCGCGGGGGCGATTCCCAGCAACGGATCGATGCCTGTTCCACCGAGTTTGGTTGGTCAGCTGCGAATGGGAGGTCAAAGCCGGGACGGTAGGATAACTGACCGGGCAGTTCGCACGGCATTCTCGAGGGCCCGTTCCTCTGGGCTGGCTTCACCCTACGCTCCCACGCCTTCTGGGAGAGGCCATACGGCGCTTCATGGCGGACGGATTGGTGTAGGCGTTCGGGCCGATCGGCTGACCGCTGCCATGCTGATCCCGATCTCCGATCGCGGCCTGACCAGTTTGCTTCGGCGCGCCTATCCCGGCACGCTCCCTGACACTGCTACTCATTCATTGG
>JAPPMC010000258.1 GCA_028819235.1 Bryobacterales bacterium | reverse complement strand
TGATGAGGGCCTGGGTGCCCTGGCGCACCGAATTGGTCGAGGTCTGGTAGAGGATGGAGAGGCGCACTCCATCCTTCGCCCGCACGCCGTCGCTGCCATGCGCCCAGCCCGCCTCGTCGAGGATGCGGTTCGCCTCGTCGACGTTCGGAGTCTTGCACTCGTCGTTGGCGGTAGAGGCATACACTGCCGGTGCCGGCAGGACGTTGCAGGTGACCTGACCGGCCGCGCCGTAGCCCGCGTCGACCAGGATCTGACGGTCGATGGCAAGCGACAGCGCACGGCGCACCGCTGGATCGGACAGGAAGGGATGCGGGTTGGTGCCGTCGAGGTAGAGCGAGCGCTTCTCCGGGCCGAGGCTCGGGTCGTCGTTGGTCTGGTTGACCATCAGGCGCTCCACCGAGGTGCCGAACGCGGTCACCACGGTGCCCTTGCCGGCCGCGGCCATTTGCGCGAGCACCTCCGGCTCGACCTGCAGGTTCCAGGCGTAGTCGAACTCGCCGGTCTCGAGCACCGTGCGCGCGGCGGACGCGGCATCCCCGCCGCCCTTGAAGGTGGCGGTCGCGAACGCCGGCTTGTTCGAGTCGCGGTAGTGCTCGTTGGCCGAGAAGGTGATCACGTCGTTGGCGCGGAACTCCTCGACCTTGAACGGACCGGTGCCGATGGGGCCGAAGTTCTGCTCGGTGCATTCCTGGGCCTTGGCGCCCATGCAGTCCTGGAACTGCGCCTTCTGGATGATCGGCGTGGTGGAGCCGACGAAGGGGCCGTAGGGGAACGGCTTGGCGACGCCGAAGTGGATCTTGACCGTATGGTCGTCGAGCGCCTCGAACTTCGTCACGTCCGTGAAGTACGAAGTGGAATTGCATCCCGCCTCCTCGTGCACGCAGTACTCCCCGGAGAACACGACGTCGTGCGCGGTCAGCGGCGTGCCGTCGGACCACTTGATACCCGGGGTGAGCTTCCAGGTGATACTGCGCAGGTCCGAGGCCACGCCGCCGTTCTCAACCGTCGGAATCTCGTCGACGAGCACCGGCACCATGTTGCCGTCCTCGTCGTAGTGGGCGAGCGGCTCGATCACCAGGGACGCCGCCTCGATGTCCTTGGTACCGCCCGATAGGTAGGGATTGACGGTCGACGACGCCTGCCAGTACAGGATGTTGAGGTGGCCGTCGCGGCCGCGTTGGGCGTACGTGGCGGTAGACACCATCGCGGTGACCGCCATCGCCGCGATCAGGCTGGTCTTGTTGAGCATTTTCCTTCCTCTCTCTTGGTTGGTTTGGATGGGTGCTGCCTTGGAACTGACTTGGAAGCATCAGTCGATGCAAATCTTATGCGTTTGCATACCACCTTGGCAGAAGCATTCAGCCGATGGATTCACGCTCTGACGGGATGGCGTCAATTCCGCCGAGCCATCCTGTCTGCGAATTCGTGATTCGCACGGGGCTATTCGCCATGATCGCGCACGGCGCGTCCAAAGAAGGGGCGCTCCCAAGCAACGGTCACAACTCGGTGTGGAACCGCATTGTGTCGCCGGAGAACCGGCGTGCCCGCGAGGCGATCGAGCGCTGTGCGGGCGAGTGAGAGCTCGAGAGTGTGGATTCCGTTGATTGGAAATCGCTCGAGCGCTCAGGCGACTCGGGTCTCGGCGACGAGTTCGCGACCGAAAGCGGAGAGGGGGAAGTAAGGAAAATTTGCCAACCTGAATTTCTTCATCACTGACTCCTCACTTTCGTGAACGCGGCGTCGCCCAGCCCCGCAAATCTCTGACCGGGCTCAGCCTGGAGGCCGGCAAGTGGCGTAATTCGTTCCTCAGTCCGTCGATTCAATTGAGCCGCAATGGGCCCGCGCATCTCTTTTCCTCGTGCATACGCGATTCTCGCGTCGGGCGTGATCGACGCACTCGGCGAGGCCGGGCGGTTCGAGCGTTGCCCGGACGTGATCTCGGTGCAGGCGCGCATCGCGCCGGCCTCGAGCAGGTGGCTTCGCTTGCCGGACAGGCATTGGTCCAGAGTGGAGATCCGGGCGCAACCGAGGATGCTTTCAATGCGCGTCTGGCCCGATGCGTGCTTCAGGTAGGGGACCGGCCCGGTCTTCCCACCGACTCACTGTGAGGAACCAGCGTAGATGCACTTCAGCATCTTCCCAGCTCCTTGTGTGTTCGTCAGGAAGTAGGATTTCTGCGTGGTATGCGTTGTCCTTGAGGGGTGAGTGCACTACTTGGCGTTGCCCACCAGCGGCGTCACTTACTTGGATCACGAGCCAACCCTGGACTCCTTTTGATCCTTGGATTCGCCCCGCTCTCAGGTCTCCTTGGCTCGTGGCGTACTCCCGCGACACGCGGTCGTAGAGGTTCGTCGAGATCCTGGCGTCTGGTCCCTGTGTGCTACTGAACACGCCTTTCGTGATGCTGTTGTATCTACGCTCCTCCACCGGGCGGTCCAGCGCTTTCTTCTCCTTTGGGCGATAGACGTCCCGCCAGAGCCCTTCGCTCTGCTGAATGGCCTCCACGGTGCCTAGCCTGATGACAGGTCTCGCAGAGCCTTTGCGATGAACACATCAGGCAGTCCGTCCATTTGGTAGAACTTCGCCCGCCGGCTGTTTCCGTCGATTGTTGCGAAGCAGTACACCGTGTCGTCGGGGGCGCACTCCACGGCCACGGATGCCCCCCACCTCATGGGCGCGTCTATGGCGACTCCCCTCCTTTCGGTTGGCGAGACGCGGTAGCGCACCGGCAGTAGCTCGAACAGCTTCGGAAGCAGGATGCGTGCGTTTGCGACAGCGGCCACGTCGGGTTCCGGCATTTCTTCCTCACTCGCCGCTTCAGTCAGTGTCTCCAGGTCCGCAAGGGCTTCCTGTAGTTCTCGGTCGTTGGCTTTCCACACGGATACAGGATGCAGCGTAACTGCTGCGAGTTCGTCCTGTATCGTCGGCTGGGCTACGTGAGCCAATGTGGTCGCAACCACGTCCGATTGCACGTCATGGAGGTGTCCTAGCAAAGTCCACCACTGGTTGTGGATCACCTTCGTGTCGGTGTTCCCCCAATGCGGGATGCTCATGAGCGTCGAGCCCTTCCGGTTCTCGGCCGCGAGGGCGAGTTCAAGCAGTTGTGTGTAGGTCACAGTCGGGTCGGACCCGAACACTTTCACGTTATGTCTCTGCCACTCCCTCCCGGCCTCCCCAGCGGACGGGAGCTTGGGCTCCATGCTCGAACCGTCCGCGCGCGTGTAGTCCTCGAACTGCTCCTCTGCCTCCAGCGGCATCCCCATCAGGAATGGCGGAACTGTCCAATTGGCCACGTTGGCCGAGTCGGTCATTGCTCATCTCCCTTGAATTCGCGAGCTAGGCTGCTGCACACCGATTCGATGTACTCTCTCGCGCTTCCTGCCTTGCTCAGTTTCGAGCGAAGGTCGTCGGCCGGGCCGATGTCCTGATGCCCGTTGACACTCACGAATAGGTTTGCCCCATTCGAAGCGAGATGCGGCTCGATCCGCAGCGTGTACCGAACTCCTCCGCTCAGCACGACCACACGGCACTGGGCCTCGTGGAATTCCGACCCAATCGCTTGTTGTATCCGGTCTCTGTTGCACAAGCGGTCGCAGTACTCCTCGCCGGAAACGCCCCCGTCCGCCTGGGGGAACACTGCCTCCAGGTTGAACCCCAGCGCAGTCACTCCATGTCCCTGGCTCCGAGACTGGAGTGCCTCCCCTACGTGGCCCGCCGCCGCGTTGAGTTCGTCGGAGAGGACCGCGTCGGCATTATGCTGGAGGACAATCCTGTCCGGCATGACGGCGAATCTGTAGGTATTCGTTCCGTACGAGTACTGTCCTACTTGGCCGAACGCCACGTAGTCTCGTCCCATGGGCTCCGGAAACAGCGAGCGCTCATCGAACAGCTGACGATCGAAGCCGATCCCGACGAGCACGATGGTGGATGTGCCCACTGGATGTTCCCCTACCCGCCGTATCCGGCCGGACCGGATACCCCGCGTTGATGCCCCGTCACTGGCTTGGCGATTTTCCCGTCTCCTGCTCGTGGACTGATGATGTAACGCTCCGCGTCCGGTTGTCCAGCGTGACAGCACCGCATCCGAATGGACCTCAATCGCTCCCCGGCGTTGCGTCGCCCTTCCCTCCATGTTCTTCAGATCGGGGCTTTTTCCGAACAACCCAAGGGGTCTTTATGCGCGAATGGTGCGATCACCCCTGAGGTCTCGACCTGTCACGCCGCTGGAGTTCCTGTCGCTGGCTGCCACCGTCCTCTGGATCGGCCACGTTGTCGTTCGACCCGTGTTGGTCTCGCTCTACCCTGGGGATCTTGAGCGCTGACCGAAGTCACTGATACCGACATTGCGATTCAGGTCGAACGCCGGCATGTAGTGCCAAGCCTTTTCTTGTGCCCGATAACTTATTGACTTTTGAAACCTTTTAATTTTCCACTGTCGAAGGCGAGTTGACGCTCCAATGTGCGTCCTCGAGAAGGTCGAGGCTGTTCTCAATCGCGGCCAATCGGCTTCCCTTCGACGGGCTCTTGCGCCCGTTTGCCATTACGCTGGCAGGCAGTTCCGCATCGTGGACGGCTCCAAGCCGAGCGAGGCGACGAACTGATCGGTGCTGGAGATGAGGTGGTGTATCTGACGCTCGAATACTGCGACCCCGGTGAGAATGAGGTGACTCTCGGTCGGGTTTCTGACTGACCCCGAACCGTCGAGGTAGAGCAGGTACATGCGGAGGGGTTGGGATTCCTGGA
>JAPPMC010000289.1 GCA_028819235.1 Bryobacterales bacterium | reverse complement strand
CCCTCTAGCCGCGTCTCAGCAGGAGCCCCGCTCGTGACTTATGGGGCAAGGGCAGCCCGCGGGTGACCGTGTCGAGGAGATCGAACTCTCTCCAGACTAGGCTACCCCAAGTCGTCCCGGATCCTCGTATGAACACGGCGGATCCAGCTGACAACCGCAAGCGTGATCGCCAGCGTCAGGCAGATCAAGGCCGCGTGTCCCTTGCAAGAAGTGAACAGCGAGGCGATGGCCACTTGCCCCGCAGAAATGTCCGGGTACGTCGTTAGCATGAGGACAATCTGGACGTTTTCGCCCAGATCGATAACTCCCACCACAACAGGCAGGTACGCCAGTCTCCACGATCGATCCGTTGGCCGGCACCTATAGACGAGGCCAGCCAAGAAGCTCACGTAGAGGAGCGGGAGTAACGTATCCAACGTTGCGCTGGCCCACGCATAGGTCTCCCTCCCCGTTTCGCCATAGCCTTGCAGCGCGGCGAGAGCCTCACCGTACGTGTAGCGGCCCTTAGCATCGAGCACTTCGCCTCCGATCGGCACGGCCGGAAACACCACAAAAATGAGAATCAGGGCCAAGGTCAGCGTGACGCATAGCGCTGCCGCGCTGCTGCAAGCCTCGAAGTACCGTCTCATCCCACCACCTGAAGTCCTTATTGGTTGTGACGGTTATTTCGAGCTCGGGCTAACCGTCATCGACCAACGACCGTCCCCAAGAAGGCGTAAAGCTGAAGGTCGCTGCGCTGGTCGTCTTGCCAGACACACCGACCACCCGTACGGTCCAACCTAGAACTCATACCTGAGACCGAACTGCAGCACCCGGGGAGGGATCAATAGCTTGGAGTAGTTTCCAAAACTCCCCGGGAACGTGAACGAGACCGTCTCCCAAGCGTCGGCATTGAATCGGACCGAGTTCGTGAGGTTGAACGCCTCTGCGCGGAACTGCAAGCTGTGGCCCTCAAACGGCAGCCGAAACCGCTTGCCGATTGCCAGGTCGATGGAGAAGAGCCCGTGACCGCGCAGGTTGTTGCGCTCCCCGATCCCGCCCACCACAACCTGCCGGAAGGAATCCAAGGCTGCACCCGGATTGCTGAAGACGTTCGGGCCTGTTCCGCCGCCGATGAGTTGCGCACTCTTGGAGTTGGTCTGGGCAGGGATCGCGCCTACGGGCTCAGCAAAGTGCTGGTAGCAGTAGCATGTCGGCCACGCTAGGCCGTTCAGGACGCTAAGCGGCATGCCCGTCGTATAGCGGAACAAGCCGCTCAACTGCCAGCCCCCCACTAGTGCCTGGCCCGCAGGACCGACATTGGCAAGGTACGGGCGTCCCTTTCCGAACGGGAGCTCGGCCACCCAGTTCGCGTTGACTTGGTGCCGCATGTCGAAGTCGGACCAAGACCGCTGCGCCTCGCGGTCCCACGAATTGATCACGCTGAACGTGGACCAGTAGGTGTCGCTCGGAATCTGGCCGAACCGCTCGGCTTCGCTTCTTCTCGCGCTGACCGAGACCAGATCCCGAGACTCGGACAGCGTGTAGTTGAAGTCGAACTGGTACCCCTTCGAGAATGCCTTGCGGAGGGCCAGCTGCATGGAGTGGAACGTCGCCGTCCCGAAGCTGCGCAGTGCATCGAAGGACCAGAACTGCGGATTCATGGATAGCCCCGGCCCTAGGTCGCTGCAGAACGGAGCACAGGCATAGTCGAGGTAATACATGGCCGTGCCGGTGTCTGGACTGTTGCTGCGAAGGACGTCGTAGACAGCCTGAGTGGACGTGCGGTCCATCGTGGCAGCACCGGAATACAGGTTCTCGAAGAACGCGACTGGCTGGATGGCCGCGGTTGGCCGGCCCTCGCGAATCTGCAACTCAAGCCCGCGGAGTGCGTCCAGCAGCAGCTCTCCCGAACCCGGATCCTTGAAGTTCACGTATTGCGCGGCAGCGGTGTCGTTGACCAGCAGGCGGCGGCTGAAACGGCCGACGTACCCCACATCCAGAACGAACCCCCCACCCAGCTCGCGGGCGACAGAAAATGTCGGATTGATGCTGTAAGGCGGCCGCAGGCTCGAGTCGACTCCTTGGGACCATGCCAGGCCAGTTGGATTCGGAGTGCCCGGGCCGCCCGGCGGGGGCGGCAGTAGTCCGGCGGCCGGGACGATCCCGGCGCCTTCGAACCGGGGCGAATTCGCGACGGTGAAGGACTGGTTCGTCACCTTGCTGCTCAGGCCAAAGGCATTGCGGTCGAGCATCTGGGCCAGACCCATTCCGAAGATGCTGTAGAAGAGGCCAGCCCCAGCTCGGATCGAAGTCTTGCCTGGTCCACCGAAGAGGCGTCCGAGCACGCCGTCGCGCGACTGCGGGGAGAACGCGATCGCCAAGCGTGGGGAGAAGTTTCTCCAGTGGGTCGCCCAGAGCGGTCCTCCGTCAGGTCCGTCCGCCCTGACAAAGCCCAAGGGCCCGGCTTCGCGCGTGGGCCGACCGGCGGCGGCAAGGTCGAGGCGCCGGGCGATGTATTCGTCAATCGAGGGTGTCATGCTCACCTGCATGCCGTTGACCTCCCGCACGGGCGGCATCAGTGACCAGCGCACTCCACCCGTGATAGTCAACCCCGGCTTCACACGCCACGTGTCCTGAAAGTAGAGCTCCAGTTCCTCCATGCCGAAGGTCCGCCTCACCGGTTCGCCCAAGCCGAGCGGATTGCCGTCCAGATCGTAGTTGTAGTTGGCGTCGTAGAAATTGAGCACGCCGAGAACTGTGGCCATGGTCTCGCGCAAGATCCCGGTGTTCTCTGGGGCTACCGGCAACGGGGCATCGAAGGTCGAGGGACCGTCCGTAAGCGCCCATGCGGCCTGCTTGGCGAAGTGATAGCTGCCGGCGTAGTTCGCTCGCCGGTTGCGGATCGAGCGAAACACCCCGCCCAGATGGAGCGTGTGAGCGCCGATCATCACCGAAAGATCCTCTGAGACTGTCTGGGTGGGCAAGTTGGTTTCCAGTGGCGTGGTCGTGCCCGAGGCGTTGTCGATGAGGCTGTCGCCAAGCGTGACCAGCGAGTCGGAGCGCGCGCCAGAAAGGTCGATTCTCTGCTGCGTGAACCCGTACCTGAAGTTGCTTACCACCCGTGCCCCTAGCAGGCCGGTGTGCCCAAACGCAAAGCCACGACTCAGATCATTGGTTTGCCTGTTCGCCACTTGTCCGGGAAACTGGGGCAAGCCAGTAATCCGGTCCCTCTGATAATTGCCGCGCACGAACACGCGGTGGGCTCCGTTCCGGTCGGCGTTCCAGTCGGCCTTGCCGATGAGCGTGTTCCAGCGCAGCGGAGTCGAAGCGGTGAACCGGTAGCCGGACGTGTTGAGTCCGTCTCCGACGGTCGTGTCGTTGGGCGTGGGAAAGGACTTGAAGTACTCGAGCGCAGCGGGCCCCGGTCCAATGTTCAGGGGGTCAATGCGGGTACGAATGAAGTCCGGATCAAGTTCCTGCACGGAACCGTCCGCTGCCCGGTAGCGCACGTAGCCCTGCCGCATAGAGTCGGACGGCACTGTGCGCACTGCCGAGCCTGCGCTGGCATCACGGCGGCCCTCGTAGTTCACGAAGTAGAAGGCACGGTCCCGTTTGAGCGGACCGCCGACCGACGCGCCGAAGACATTGCGGATCAGCTTGGCGCGCTCAACGCCGGACCTGTTGTTGAAGAAGTCATTCGCGGCTGTGACCGTGTTGCGGTGAAACTCGTAGAGGGATCCGTGGATCTCGTTCGTGCCGCTCTTGGTCACGAGCGACACCTGCGCCCCGGACGACCTCCCTTGGTCGGCGTTTGCGGTGGTCGTCACCACCCGGAACTCCTGAATCGAATCGAGCGTGTTGCGCAGCACGCTCGTGAATGGCAGCCTGCTGTTTTGGTCGTTGACGTCAACGCCATCCAAGGTCACGTTGGACTGGTCGCTTTGCGCTCCGTTCACGGTTCCGTTTCGGATATCACCGGCCTTCTGCCCGTCGAGCGGATCGGCACTCAGGAACGTCACCCCCGCTTGCAGCGACAGCAGTCCTGCGGGGTTTCGCGCGTTGAGGGGCAGCTGCACAATTGGTCGTGTACCGAATGCGTTTCCCACGGACGCATCCGTAGTGTTCACCTGTGCGCCCGACGCTGTCACTTCGACAGTCTCGGCAACTGCCGCTACCCTTCCCAGGACGACGTCTTGACTCACGTTCGTGTTGACTCTCAGCTCCACTCCAGAAATCGAAACCAGTTCAAAACCGGTCATTGCCGTAACGATGGTGTAAGTGCCGGGCAGCAGCTGGGCGAAAGTGAAGCGCCCGCCACCATCGGACACCGCCGATCGCTGGAGCCCGTTCTCCTCGTTCAGGACATCGATCGTCGCGCCTGGAACGACTGCACCTGTCGCGTCGCTGACAACTCCACTCAACCCAGCTGACTGGCCGACCAAGGTTTGGGGAGCGAAGAACGCCAACGCAAGCACGCAAAGCGCACTTCCCTCCGACAGATATCCTCTCATGGCTCCAATTCTAGTCGACTTCGTTGCGATTCGGTTGCCTTAGCCACCGCTGGATGAGATTCGTCTGCCTCAGCGCTGACGGTCGCTGCAAGTTCCGGTCAATCAGCGAGTTGACCGCACAGCTCACATGGGCTAATGGGCGCTGTCGCGACCTGCCCTTGCCCCATAAGTGCGGTCAGGGCTCACCGTTTGAGGGATCACGGGGTGGTTCGAAATAGTCTCTGAGTTCGTACGCATCGGCCATGGCTGTCAACCGGGTCC
>JAPPMC010000208.1 GCA_028819235.1 Bryobacterales bacterium | reverse complement strand
CGGAGATAAGATGTCGATTTATTCAGATTGGGCACTCAGGTCAGTAATTCCCTAATAAATGACATTGAACTAAACCACTTCGCGGTACTGGTGGCACGGCGATAGCGCGGTTCTCCTGTCGTCGCAAGAGCCGTCTAACCAGGGCCATTCCTCCGACCCGAAGTGTTGCGGAAGCCCGCCTGCCAAGGAAGCATGGGGCAGGCTGCCCAGGGCAGCCCATTCCATTCCGCCAAGGAGGCATTCCCATGACACCGCTTCGTCAGCGCATGACGGAGGACATGCAGGTGCGCAACCTGTCACACCGCACCCGCAAGACCTACATCAACCAGGTCGCGCTGTTCGCCCGCCACTTCGGCTGCTCGCCCGCCCGGCTCGGCCCCGAGCAGATCCGCGACTACCAGGTGTTTCTCGCCACCGAGAAGCAGCTGGCCCCGGGCTCGATCGCCATCGCCGTCGCCGCCCTGCGCTTCCTCTACCGCGTCACGCTCAGGAAAGACTGGGACATCGAGGAGGTGCTCCCGACTCCCAGGCAGCCGAAGAAGCTGCCCGTCGTTCCCAGCCCGGAGGAAGTCCTGCAACTGCCGGCCTGCGTCCGGCCCCTCGCGAACCAGGTGATCCTGACCGCGTGCTACGCGGCCGGCCTGCGCATCTCGGAGGCCGTCAGCCTGCGCCCGGAGCACATCGACAGCCAGCCCATGGCGCTGCGCGTCGACCTGGGCAAAGGAGCCAAGGACCGCTACGTCATGCTCTCGCCCCGCCTGCTGGAGACCCTCCGCCACTACTGGCGGCGCACGCGGCCGGCAGGCGGCTGGCTGTTCCCCGGGCTCATTCCCGGCCGCCACATCACCCGCTCCGCCGTCAGCCGGGCCTGCGAGGATGCCTTGGACCGCTCCGGCATTCGCAAGCGCCTCACGCCCCACTCGCTGCGCCACGGGTTCGCCGTGCATCTGCTCGAAGCCGGCACCGACCTGCGCACCATCCAGCTGCTGCTCGGCCATCGCAGCCTGGCCACCACCGCCCGCTATCTGCAGGTCGCCGCCACCAGGGCGTGCTCCGCCACCAGCCCGCTGGACCTGCTGCCGCGGCCGGGGGCCGATCCCCAAGGGCCCTCTGCGGCTCCGTGAAGCGCCCGCGCCTCGAAGTCGCCGACATCTTCCGCCGCTACGGGCGGGCCTTCCGCGAGAGCCCGGACAGGCCCCTGAGCGACCTCCAGCAGCGCGTGATGTCGGCCATCCAGCAGTGCCGCACGGCCGCCCTCGGCGGCCAGATCGAGCAGTGCGGCAGCTGCGGCCACCGCCGCTACTGCTACCGCTCGTGCCGCAACCGCCACTGTCCCAAGTGCCAGTTCGCCGCCCGCGCCCAGTGGGTCGAGCAGCGCTGCGCCGAGCTGCTCGCATGCCCCTACTTCCACCTCGTGTTCACCGTCCCCCGCGAGGTCGCCGCCATCGCCCTGCAGAACAAGCGCGTCACGCTCTCCATCCTCTTCCGCGCCGCCACCCGCGCCCTGCGCGAGATCGCCGCCGACCCCGCCCACCTCGGGGCCCAGATCAGCGGCCTCGCCGTAATGCACACCTGGGGCCAGTGCCTGCAGTTCCACCCTGTTGTAGTTCACATTCCTTGGGTGAAAAACGGCTGTGTTTTTTCACTTTGGCTGCAATCTGCTGCAGACCGTTTTGCAATCAATCTGAAAAATCCTAGTCCCGCTGCGGCCTCGAACGGCAGCGGCTGTGCAGCGTTCGCCTGACGGTTGGCGGGGCTCTCCTTGAGGTGCCTACAATTTCGTGGACTGCTTAGCGTGCTGCGCGGCCCCGTCATCCGCCGCCACACCTGCTTCGGCTCGTGCGGCCCGGACGGTGCGCGCGTGGCCCGGCTGATGTTCGACGTGTTCGCGACGCCGCGCCTGGCAGGGTTGAATCCCTACACCTGGGTGCTGGACTATCTCGGCGCCTGTGCCGACAACCGCGGCCGGCCGTCGGAGCGACTGGATCCGTGGCTGCCTTTGCGGATGGACGAGGACCGCAAGCGGGAACTCCGCGGTCTCCCTGTCCGCCAACACGGCACCGACTGCCCTGTTTCCCAGGCAACCGACCGGGAGTATCGGCCCGCCATCCCGCAGGCAGCCTGACCTCCGTCGGGCAGGGCGCCGCCCTTGCACCTGCCCGCTGGGCACGGCCCCTGTGGCCCAACCCCCCGGCTGACCGGACCGCCGTGAGAACGCGGCCGCGAGGTCTCCCGCGGCTTGCGCCTGAGGGCTCTCAGGTCACCGCGCGCCAGTCTGTCTGGCGGATCGAACTACCACTGCATTTCGAGCATGCCTCTTGCGGGACTTCCACCCGCCAGGACGGCACCTGATTTCTCTGCACCAGCCCTCCAGGCCGATCCATCGCCTTCGCCACCGGCTGTCCAGCCCCAGACTGAATGCCTACAATGAATCTATGCGTATGTCTAAATCCTAGATCAAGGCATTCGAAAAGGTCTGCGTCTTTGCGATTCACACCGTGTGTGCCCGGTCTCGACCGCTCCGTGGCAGCGACTGTCTGCTCATCATCGCAGTGGTATGCATACGCTTGATACTTGCGGAACAGTTCGTAGAATCTCTCGACTGTAATCTTCACATTACCTCGTTCTTGATGGTGAATAATCCAATCCAAACTCCGAAACTCGATTGATCGGACAGTAGTCACGATGAGCATCGATCGATACAGCAATGCTGGTCAGGCGGACTTCCAAGATCTTGGCTGCGGTCGAGGTAAGAATTGGTTCCATCTACAGCACTGGCGTGGTGAACTCAAGTAATAGTATTCCAACGCGACTTCCAGCAGTCGCAGTGGGGCGAAGGCGTACAGTGCCAGATGGGAATCCAGAATCTGATGCGCCTGTTCTCAAAACCAGAACTTCAGTCTGAGACTCACACTCCAGAATCGGTTGTCGTCCGTCGTTAGCTGGTATAGGATGGTGTCGTCGCGACCGACACTCGACTCGTGGCTCCGCAGCTGATTCCACGGCGTCGGCTCGCTCACAAACCTGCCGGAATTCGCCCACCGGAACTTGACGCCCACCGCAACAGGGTCGCGGAGTCGGTAGTCTACTCCGCCGAGGACTTGATAGCCGATTGAGACGGAGCTGAGACGAGCGTCGCCGATTGTGGTGGTGCCAGCGACCTTGGCACGCAGCAGAGGATCCACGAACGTTGCAATCCTCTCTGGATCGTCGTTGCGCTTCCACACGGTACCGTAGTCGAGTCTCGCCCGTTCCACGCCAAGGCCCCCACCGACATAAGGTGACCAGGACGACTTTGCCGGCCCGAAGTCGTGGTACAGGTTCACGAAGAGACTCTGCGATCGCAAGTCGTCGAGCATGCCCTCGGCCAGATCGATCTCCTGCTCTCGCTTGTCGAGCGTCACGTCGTCGAGAATGTTGATTGGCACGCGACTGTCGTAGGCCGTGACCCGATGGAAGTACTCTCCCTCCAGTCGGATGCTCCCCCAGTCGTAACCGATCGCGAGCCCCGCTTCGGTGCCGCTGCCACCGTCAAACTCATTTGTCCACGACGTCTGGGGTGGTGCAGTGTCACATTCATTGCCGACTTCTGCCAGCGACGGATTGATGATCAGGTCGCACTTGGTGCCCCAGTCATTGTCCGATCCTTGCGCAGTGAGGGGCGGTGCCAAGCCCAACCCAAGACCCACTTCGATGTACGGCCCGGTCTGAGCTTTGGTGTCATGGACAGATCCGACAAGTGCCATCACGAGAGTCGCGAATCCTAGGCGCTGTTGCATTGCTGACCTCCCAGCATCCCATTCCCAAACTCTTGAGTCCGAAGCTCCGTCAAGTTTGCACGGCGTCCAGTCCCGGGATCAACGATACGTCTTCGCCGGTGACACCTGTGGAATCGGCTTCACGAATAGCTGCACGACTCGCTGACCAATCGCGGTAGGGGTACCTGGCAACGGGCGTCCCTCGTATGTTTGCACATGTTCCGGAGAGAGGATTGGCTTCCAGAATCTCGGATCCCCTCTCGACAGTGCCACACGTAGCGCCGGCCATCGCTGCAGCAGGTAACAGGTTTCTCGCCATCGCTGTGCGGGGAGGCGGCCGGAGCTAGTTTCCTCCAACAAGGCCCCTCACGGGACGATCGACGCCTGTCCATTCACGAACCTCATGCTGCGACCGGAAACGGGACGGGACTTGCCGCTCGAGTTCAAGACGGGATTTGGCAACATTTCGCTCAAGGAACGCTAGGGCTGCCGCACCGACCCTCAGCAATTCCGGCATCTCGCCGGTGCTCCGGCGTACGCGGACGTGAAGGAACGACTCTGGGACCGGCTCCGGGCGGGACGCAGAGCCAGCGGAGACTATCGCCTTGAGACTCGGGCCCCTCGGCAGGAGTTGGCATGCCTGCGACTTGATGGACTAGGCGCCAGATGCAGCCGGACTCTGAGCCCCAAGGGCGGCTGGCCGCGCGGTACCGGGGCAAGCATGCCGTGCGGCATCCCATGTCGCAGTAGCGTCGCTGTCGGCGTATGGTGTGCGCCAGGCTCTTTCTCGGGCCGGCCTCTGTTCGGCACGCTCGCGGAGCGAATCGGGAGTTGCGCCGTGAGCCGCGTCAAGGACCAAGAGCAGGGGGAGCAGCGGGCTTACCCTCCGCGGGCCCGGTCGGCGGCCGTTCCGAAATCGCCTCAGGTAGTCGGTCCCGGCTTTGCGGGGAAGGCCCGGGTCCGATGCCCGCGCCTGCAGCCACGTAGGCCGCCCGCCGGAGGAACCGGCTAGGAACTTGCCGTGCCCGCACAGAGCC
>JAPPMC010000135.1 GCA_028819235.1 Bryobacterales bacterium | reverse complement strand
TGGCCGAGTTTTGGGCGGAGTTGCGCGAGGTCGTTGACGAGATCCGGCCCGAGAGAGTCTTCGTGCTCCAGGTCGACGCCGCATTGCGGGACGCGGCCGAGTACGGGCCCGACGATCTCCCCGGCGCGATCACGCTCAAGGGTCGGGGCGGCACCGATTTCCGCCCGGGCTTCGAGTGGCTCGACGAGCAGGGGATACAACCGGGGATGTGCCTCTACTTCACGGACATGGAGTGTTCCAGCTACCCCGAAACCGAGCCTCCGTTCCCGACAACGTGGGTCAATTGGGGACCTGTCCCATCAGAGCAGAACCAAGAGCCTTGGGGCGAGCGTATCGACATCGCCGCCTGACATATCAGCCAAGGGGCGAGTGCGTGGTTGTTCAGACCGGAACGTGGGACCCGTTCTGTGAAGAGAGTTCGTGGTCGCTGGGGAATCAGCAACTTGTCGGTCTCCTGGCCGACACTGCACTGGATGACCCCGATAGCAAGCCCTATCCGCGCAACTGACTCATCTTCACGGAGTGTTCGTTGCACAAACTATACATTCCGTCGGAGCCCGGATGAACACGGCAATTTCATGCCCATCCCGGCCCTGTGCACAGGGTTCCCACAGACCCTGTTGCCAAATTGAACCATTGCAGCAAGGACCTGACCCCAGGAACTAGACCCATACGGGCGTCGACCAAACCGGTTGTCTCGCACCCCCAAGCCTTGACCACCGTCCTCGACAAGGTCGGGCTCCCGCCCTACCATCGATGAACTCGCGGGCGCCGCCGATGTCGATGCCGACCCAGTGTCCGGCTCGTGAATCACTGATGACCATCGCATTGACCGTCGGCGCCTGATCTATTCACGCTTGGCTCCAAATACGCCTGAAACACCGTACCGGTCTCCATCGACACCGCCGCCTCCGGCCACCGACTTCGTGAAGCTGAAGAGCCCGCCCACTTCCTCGTGCGTTGAGCCGTAGAACCGGCCGGAGATTCCTCTGCCCGCGGGATGGCGGCTGAAATGCGACTCATCGTTTGCAACAGGAACGACTCCGAAAGATCCTTCTTTCAACTCCAGCCCGTTCCAGGACACATCGCCGAGTCCGGCGCCCGTGTCTTCATCCTTCATGTTCGTGAACTCGACGTCGACCAAGAGACCCGCATCCCCACCCGCATTGGAAACCGTTACGAGGGCATCCCCATTGACGAACACGTCCGGGGCGGAAACCCGCAGACCGATCATGACCCCAGACCATGTTGCGCTGCTGTCGGCCAGGACCCCGGGATTCGAGCCTGTCGTGTTTCCCATCGAAAACGCCCCGTAGAAATGGGCATGTCGACCTTCCCCATGCGGCGGCGTCTCGATGACGAACAGACTGTGATTGATCCAACCAGCCAAGGCGCGGTGGTCGGTCATCCCGTCTCCCTCGCTTAAGACCTCTGTCCTCTCCGCCAACGATACTCCGCGACGGCGTTCGCGGTAATCGAAGCCGGAAAAGTCATGCCCTCGAACCGATCCGTAGTGAACCGGCCCGAGCCCTCCCTCGCATCCGATCGTCAACGCCTTGCACGTTGCTGCTTCAGGAGCAGGAAGCCTGGCGCCATATCGAGCCATCGCGGGAGTGTTGGAATCCTTCAGCACCCCGGCCAGCGCCATGGCGGCGCCTGTGTCCGTCGTCGGCGGATCGGCCGTGGCCCCCGTGCCCCGGCCGCTACCGCCGCAACCGGACAGTGTCACCGCTAATGACACGGAAACCGCAAGAACTGCGAGCTGTTTTCTTCCCGTCCACACCGTTGTTGTCCTCCTCTTCGGGCGTTGGAGACAACGTCACGAATGTCGCCGACGTCCACGCCGACCACCTTGTCCCTCGGGATAGGGCCTCCCAGCGCCACCTTGGCCTTGAACTCCCCGCTGAACCGCCTCCGTGTGCTCATCGCGTATCCCTCCCTCAGTCGGTGGAATACACCTTAGCCAACTGTCTGTCCGACTTTTCGGGACCACCTCGACTATTCCGTTGGACATCATCGCCGTACACTCCATCTCTACATCTCACTGTTGCACGTATGGGCTCCACATCTTTCTTGTACGGTACACCAGCGTCGCAATTCCTGCCCCGATGGACATCACCGCCGTAAGAATTGTTATCCTTATTTCCACTGTCCAGCGTTCCCACTGCGTCAGGTTCAATCGCCGACCTTCCAGCCACGCCGCGTGAAACGTACCGAAGAATATGAATCCACTAGCCTCGTCATATGCCGCCCTGATCTTGCCGTGACCTCTGAACCCCGCCCTACTCGGGACCTCATATGGTCTTCCGTCGACAAATAGCTCGTCGATCGGTGTCTGAATGGAAATCGCACCAAGCTCGGCCGATGCTACTGACCTAAGATCTTCATGCCGTATGCCCTTACGACGAAGCCAACCCGCCGCTTGTCTGAACTGATACTGGCCGTCAGAGCCCACCCAATATTCCGCCGGAACTTGTGTTCTAATGATTTCTACGTAAAGTCCCGCCACCACTACATTCTCAAATACGTTTTCCGCCGTGCCCTGCGCTGTCGGCTGAGGACTCTTGCAAGTAGATTTGGCGTCCTCTTCAACGTCTGCCTTAGGATGGAAGACTATGGGTATTGCCTCGTCATTGACCTGCACGCGGAACGTCTGCGGCGTACGGCGTATTAGGTCTTCATCATCAACGTACTGTCCTAGTTGAGTTGCAAGAAGTACTGCCATATCGCCTCTCGTTCGCCCGCGAACGGTCCGGTCCACCACAACCTCCGTCAGATCAACACCCTCGCCGTCATCGCTGGGCTTGAGGTCGAATAGAGACACCACGCCTCCGTCGGCACCTACACCGAGTTGTGTTCCTTCTAGTGCGAACTGGCGAACGAAACCATCTACGGTGATGCGCAACGTTTTGGTGTCGGCAACCTTCGCAACTGCCGTCGGGTGAGACAGCTTCTTCGCTGTTTCGACGTCAAAACATTCTTCGACTACGTAGACGCTGGCTCCAAAGCGGGTACGTTCGTCCGCGCGGTTCCATTCCCAATCAACTCCCTTTACACCCCTCAGATCCACGTATTCGACCGCCGTCCGGTCATTGATGAACCGAAACCCATTTCGTTCCTCGCGGTCCTCTTCGCTAGCGTACTTGTCTCCGATGACCCCCTTTGTGGGAAGTTTTGCAACGACTCGGGCTTGCACCTCGATTGGCTGCAACAGTGCCGCTGTCGCGACGTACAGAACAAGCGATATGCTACTGCCGAATGCCGCGGCTAGGATTCCCGTTGCTATATCCGTATATTTGCGGTCGAAACCCAGGGCCGTCCTGACGAGGAGACTCGTCCACAGGACGAGGAAAAATACCGCACTTACGCTGACCGCACCGAGAATGTTGGCGAAGACGTTGACGACCAGACTCTCTGTTGTCAGGTGCCTATACATTATCCCGTATGTTACATCCAAAGCGGTCAAGCCTGCCGCGACGGCGACTCCTATGGCGATCACCATCCCTCGCCAACTATTCATCCGGGCGGTAACCAACGCGACGGCTGTCGCTGTGATTAACCAAGGAGGTTCAAAGGCAACCAATACCCACGGTTTGAGTCCTCTATCCAGTGCAATTCCACCGGGAATTACGCTTTCGTACAAACTGGCCTGGCTCACTTCGAACAACGCGACTAAGGTTTCCTGAAGAAGTGGTCCATTTGAAATTAGGAACGACACGCCCAGCGCAATACCTATCGCCAATGCCAACTTCGTCTCTATCCATCCCTTCAGCATTGAGGCAAAGGCCTTGAGCCTAGACATATTCCACTCCATTCGGGGAACTACCGTCGATTCCGATTTGTGGCGGGAGGAAATCAGGCGGCTTTCCTGTTGAACTCCTGTTCTCCATGTGGCGGACGAAACTTACTCTAGCGCGGAGGACGGCAACTTGGCCAGCCCCCGGACCGTGGCGGAGGCTTCTTGGTTGTAATCGCGGGTTGATGTGCCGCGCTCACGATAAAACCCCTTTGTCGTCCCCCAACTCAATCACCACCACGTCGCGTCAACCAGATTCTCCCCCGTCGAGTGCGCCGCCGGGAGCCCGAGCATGGCCCGGGAAGGGACAACGCGGAGGCGCAACGGCGGAGTCCGGGGCCGCGCCGGTACCCCCAGTAGAGTGGAGGCCATGAAGATGACGAGAGCATTGACGTCTCGGGACAGCGACGCGGACGACGCCGCGCGCCGGATCACTTGGCGCACCCGCGCCTTCGTGCTCGGCGGGCTCGCACTCGCCGCCGTCTGCACCGTGGTGCCGCGCGCGCTCGGAGCGGGCGCGGAGCATGTCGGCCCGCTCTGGATGGCGGCGATTGCCTGGACCTTGGCCGCAAACCTCGCGGGCGCCCTGTGGCGCGGGTTCCGCCACCACGACTGGTCCGCGTTCTCTTGGTACGAGCTGCCGGAAGACGACGGCGACATGCACGATTGGTCGTCGCGTACCGGCCGCTATTCCTCGCTTGGCGAGATGGAGGATCAACTGCTCCGCAAAGACGATCACCTTCGCTGATCCCGCTTACGGCGACCGTCCCTCAGTGACCATCGGGTGCTCCAGCCTCCACCGGCACACTGCCCGCCGCCGGGAGGTGGCGGCCGGCTTGGACCGGGCAAGTCCCGACGGCTCGAGGCCGGGCTCCCCCACGCCACCCCCCACGGAGGTCGCCGCCATGTCCGACACCAACATCACCGCAGAACACCGCCGCGCGTTCGAGGCCCTCACCAGCGGCCGGTTCGACAACTTCTGCCTCGTCTCGTGCTTCGTCGACGGC